>DAOLKH010000354.1:0-2592 GCA_035331685.1 Pseudomonadales bacterium | reverse complement strand
CCGGGCGCGGGATTCCATCGAGCGGAAGGTCTTCGTGCAGCCGGCGCCGAGGCGGCGCCGGTGCAGCGGTGATGTGATCAGGAACGCTGGTCGATCGGCACGTAGTCGCGCTGCGTGTGACCGGTGTAGAGCTGACGCGGGCGGCCAATCTTGTAGCTGGCGCTGATCATCTCGTGCCAGTGTGCGATCCAGCCAACGGTACGCCCCGTCGCGAACATCACGGTGAACATGTTGGTCGGAATGCCGAGCGCACGCAGGATGATGCCGGAGTAGAAGTCCACGTTCGGATAGAGCTTCTTCTCGACGAAATAATCGTCCTCGACGGCGATCTTCTCGAGCTTCTGCGCAATCCGGAACAAGGGATCCTTTTCGAGGCCGAGCTCCGAAAGCACTTCGTCGCAGGTCTGCTTCATGACCTTCGCGCGCGGGTCGAAGTTCTTGTACACGCGGTGCCCGAAACCCATCAGCCGGAACGGGTCGTTCTTGTCCTTCGCGCGCTTGATGAACTCGGGGATGCGTGATTCGTCGCCGATTTCCTCGAGCTGGGTCAACACAGCCTCGTTCGCACCACCGTGCGCAGGCCCCCACAGTGCGGCGATGCCGGCTGCTATGCAGGCGAACGGGTTGGCACCGGTGGAGCCGGTCAGTCGCACCGCCGATGTGGAAGCGTTCTGCTCGTGGTCGGCGTGCAGCAGGAAGATGCGGTCCATCGCACGGGCCAGAACCGGGTTGATCTTCGTTGTCTCGCACGGGTTGCCGAACATCATGTGCAGGAAGTTCGACGCGTAGTCCAGCGAGTTGTCGGGATACATGAACGGCATGCCGATCGAGTACTTGAAGCACATCGCCGCCAGCGTCGGCATCTTCGCAATCAACCGGTATGCGGCGATCTCGCGATGCTCCTCGTCGGTGATGTTGAGCGCGTCGTGGTAGAAGGCCGACAGTGCGCCGACGACGCCGCACATGATCGCCATCGGGTGGGCATCACGGCGGAAGCCCCGGAAGAAGAACTGCAACTGCTCGTGCACCATCGTGTGGCGCATCACTACATCGACGAAGCTCTTCTTTTGCGCTGCCGTCGGCAGTTCGCCGTACATCAGCAGGTAGCACACCTCGAGGTAGTCGGACCGTTCGGCGAGCTGCTCGATCGGATAGCCACGGTGGAGCAGGATGCCACGATCACCGTCGATGTAGGTGATCTTGCTTTCGCAGGCAGCGGTCGAAACGAAGCCGGGGTCGTAGGTGAAATAACCCTTGGTGCTCAGCGCCTGCACGTCGACGACGTCAGGACCGATGGTGCCGGTGTGAACCGGCAGTTCGAGCTCCGCGTTGGCGCCCGGTATCGATAGTCTGGCGGTCTTTCCCGACATGGCTCTACGGCTCCTTGTAAGGTTTTTGATCGTGGGGCCGCGGTGCGGCGCGGGCGACAACTCTATAGAGCGCGCACGAGCGTTGTCAATTCGTGACCGTCGCGACGGAATGGTGCTCATCATGCCGGAAAAAATCGCTGTGTCAGCGGCTGCAGATGGCGTTTTGTGTCGTGATCGTCGTTTGTATTCGAGGGGGTGGCTCCCTATAATCCGCAGCGGTTCACGCTGCTGTCGCTGCCCGGCCCACGCGGGGTGCGGCGCTGTGCGTGGACGCGCTTCCTTCCAACGGAATTTCTCGAAAAGGAATCTGATCCGTGAAGCCAAACAGACCTGTCAATCTGGACATCGGCACGATTGCGTTGCCGATAACCGCCTATGTATCGATCCTGCATCGGGTATCCGGTGTGGCGCTGCTGGTCGGGCTGGGAATCCTCCTGTACCTGTTCGATCTTTCGCTGTCCGGCGAGCAGGGTTTCGCGCGTGCCACGGAATTGCTGGGCTCGGTGCCGGCCAAGCTGCTTGCATGGGCAGTGCTGGCGGCGCTGGCCTATCACTGCGCTGCGGGCGTCAAGCACCTGATCATGGATCTGGGCTACGGCGAATCGCTTGAGGGCGGCAGATTGGCGGCGCGCGCGACACTGGTGGTGGCGGGGCTTCTCATCGTTCTCGCGGGGGTGTGGGTATGGTAACTGCAGTCACGAATTACGGTCGCAGCGGCCTGCACGACTGGATCCTGCAGCGTGTCACGGCGCTGATCCTGCTTGCGTACGCGCTGTGCATCATCGGTATCCTGGCGTTCACGCCTGGCCTTGATTACGCGACGTGGCGCGCGCATTTTGCCGGGACGCCGATGAAGATATTCAGCATGATGGCGATCGTCTCGAGCGTGGTGCACGCGTGGATCGGCCTGTGGACGGTGAGCACCGATTACTTCACCGAGCGTCTGCTGGGGCCTAAAGGCAATCTGTTCCGGTGGATTTTCCAGGCTGCATACGGTGTGGTGCTGTTCGCGTACCTCGTCTGGGGCGCGCAGATCTTGTGGGGTAACTGAGACATGACGCGAATCCGCACTCTGAGTTTCGATGGTGTGATCGTCGGTGGCGGCGGCGCCGGGATGCGTGCCGCGCTGCAACTGGCCCAGTCGGGTTACCGTACTGCGGTGATTTCGAAGGTGTTCCCGACGCGCTCGCACACGGTGTCGGCGCAGGGGGGCATCACCTGT
>DAOLKH010000353.1:0-2599 GCA_035331685.1 Pseudomonadales bacterium | reverse complement strand
ATGGTGATGGGCAGCGGCTTCGCCGCCACGCTGATCGTGCTGGGAGCGCTGCGTGAACTGTTCGGCAACGGCACGCTGTTCGCCGGCATGGACCTGCTGTTCGGTCCGGCAGCGGCCGGCTGGGAGATCCATCCGTTCGGCGAGTACAAGCACTTCCTGCTCGCGGTGCTGCCGCCCGGTGCGTTCATTTTCACGGGTCTGCTGATCGCCGCGAAAAACGGCATCGACGCGCAACTGCAGGCACGGCGTGCGCGCACGTCCGTGCACGTCGCGGTACCAGGCAGCAAGCGCGTGCGCGTGACTGGCAACATCGGATGAACGCAGCCAAGCGGCGCGAGATCTTCCGCCGCCTGCAGGCAGCCAACCCGGCGCCGCGCACCGAACTCGAATACGGTTCGCCGTTCGAACTGCTGATTGCGGTGATCCTTTCGGCACAGGCAACCGACGCCAGCGTGAACAGGGCAACCCGGGAGCTCTATGCTGTTGCGAACACGCCGCAAGCGATCCTCGCTCTCGGCGAGGAAGGCCTGAAGCCCCATATCCGTCATATCGGCCTGTTCAACGCGAAGGCGCGCAACATCATCGCGACATGCAAGGCCCTGCTCGAGCGCCACAACGGCGAGGTGCCGGCCGAGCGCCAGGCGCTGCAAGCCCTGCCTGGCGTCGGGCGCAAGACCGCCAACGTGATCCTGAACACGGCGTTCGGCGAAGCGACGATGGCGGTCGATACGCATATCTTCCGCCTCGCGAACCGCATCCGCCTTGCCCCCGGCAGGACCGTGCGCGAAGTCGAGGACAGGCTGCTGAAGACCACGCCGCGCGAGTACCTGCACGACGCGCACCACTGGCTGATCCTGCACGGTCGCTACATCTGTACGGCGCGCAACCCGAAGTGCCACGAATGCGTGATCGCCGATCTGTGCGAATATCCCGCAAAGACCTGCTCTGTCCCGCCGCTACAGGACATCACGCCGGACAACCTCGGGTAGACTCGACACTGCGGGCGATTCGCGGCCGACCGGACGTGCTGCTGCGCCCAATCCGGAGGCCAAGATGGACATCGACATCGATCAACTGACCGAAACACAACTGATCGACCTGAACAACAGGGTCGTCGCCCGCCTGCGCTTTCTGCAGCAGATGAAGACACACCATCAGATGCTCGAGTTCAGCATCGGCGACCGGGTTGCATTCAGTCCTGCCGGCAGAGAGACAAAGGTCGGCATGCTCACCCGTTACAACAGGAAGACCGTGACGGTGATCACCGAGACGGGAGAGCAGTGGAACGTGGCGCCCGCATTCCTGCGCCGCGCCGAAACCATCGTTGATACCGAAAACCGGAGCGACGGTTCCAGCGTTGCGCAACGGAAGCAAACCCGATGATCATCGTCATTTCTCCGGCGAAGGCGCTCGACTACCAGAACCCTGTACGCAGCACATCCTTCAGCCAGCCGGATTTTCTCGATCGCTCGGCACAACTGATCGATATCCTGCGGGCGCAGACACCGGCACGGATCGCCGAACTGATGTCGTTGTCGGATGCACTTGCAGAACTCAACGTCGCACGCTACGCGCAGTGGTCGCGGCCATTCACCCCGGGAAACGCCCGGCAGGCCCTGTTCGCGTTCAACGGTGATGTCTACGAGGGACTGGGTGCATCCAGTCTGTCGGAGGCCGATCTGAGCTGGTCACAGGAGCACCTGCGTATCCTCTCGGGCCTCTACGGCATGTTGCGTCCGCTCGACCTGATGCAGGCGTATCGGCTCGAAATGGGCACACGACTGCAAAACGCCCACGGCAAGGATCTGTACGCGTTCTGGAGCGAAACCATCACCAGCGAGTTGAACCACCTGCTCGCAGCCGAAGCGGAAGCCGGACGCGAACCCGTCCTGCTCAACCTGGCGTCCGACGAATACTTCAGGGCGGTGAAAACGAAGCAACTCGCAGGCAGTGTCGTCAACACCGCATTCGAGGACTGGAAGGGCGGGCGCTACAAGATCATCAGCTTCTTCGCCAAGCGCGCGCGTGGCCTGATGAGCCGATTCATCATCTGCAACCGCATCGACGACGTAGCCAGGCTGCGGGATTTTGCCGCCGAAGGCTATGCCTTCGCGCCCGATGCATCCAGCGACGAACGGCTGGTGTTTCGCCGTCGCGAGCAGTGAGCTCAGCCCGCGAATCTTTCGCCACTTCCGAGCAGCCAGCTCATCAGCGCACGCAGCTCGTTTGCCCTGGCGACCGCAGGATGTGTTTCAGCGGCGCTCCAGCGTTGCAAGGATCTCGGCCATCGCCGCGTCATCCATGCCCGCATGCTCGGGCAGGCAGTGATAGCCTGCATAGACGAAGTGCGCACCCTGGCGCAGGAACCACTCGCGCCAGTGTGCTTCGGCGTCGTCATGCTCGAACAGTCGTCCCCGCCAGTCGCCGACGAGGACTGCCTGTGGCCGCAATCCGATGTCGAGCAAATCGCGGCTGAACTCTTCCAGGTCCTCGTCGGCAACCTCGCCCTCATCGAGCACCAGAGCGGAGATCTCGAGACAACTCACGCCATCCTCGTCGCCGATCACGACCACGTCATCGTCGTGCTCTGCCGCCCACT
>DAOLKH010000352.1:0-2601 GCA_035331685.1 Pseudomonadales bacterium | reverse complement strand
GTTTCAACCCGACGGGTATGGGCACAACCGTCGGCATGAATGCCGACCTACGGGCGTGATGCCAGTCCACGTAGGTCGGGTTTCAACCCGACGGGTGTGGGCGTGAATCGTCGGCATGAATGCCGACCTGCGGGGAGAAAACCATGGGGCATCGGCTGTCGAAAATCTACACGCGTACCGGTGACGACGGCACCACCGGCCTGACCGGCGGCGACCGGGTGCGCAAGGACTGCCCGCGCACGCAAGCGATCGGCGCGGTCGACGAGACCAACTCGCTGATCGGCCTGCTGGTCGCGGAACTCGCGAGCGACGACCCGCTGATACCCATGCTCACCGCGATCCAGCACGATCTGTTCGACCTCGGCGGCGAACTCTCGATGCCCGGCACCGCGCTGGTTCACGGCGAACGCGTGGACTGGCTGGAACAGCGCACCGACGAACTGAACGCCGATCTGCCGCCGCTGAAGAACTTCATCCTGCCCGGTGGTTCGCGCGCCGCGGCCATCTGTCATCTCGCGCGTACCGTGTGCAGGCGCGCCGAGCGCGAGGCGGTCACGCTCGCCGGCACCGAAACGGTCAACCACGCCGGGCAACGTTTCCTGAACAGGCTGTCGGATCTGCTGTTCGTCACCGCGCGCGTCATCGCGCGGCGCAACGGCGGCCAGGAAGTGCTATGGCAGCAGCGGAAATAACCACGCAGCGCCCCTGACACCGCTCGAATCGCCGAAGCGCGCGCGCAGCAGCGGCGTGCGCACCTCATCGGAAAACACGTAGCGCGCCCAGCGCAGCGGAACCTCGACGTACAGGCGCCCGATATTGCTCAACCCGCCGCCGAGCACGATCGCGTGCGGATCGAGCAGGTTGATCACCTGCGCCAGCGCGAAGGCGAGCTGCTCGACGTAGAGATCAAGCGCTGCACTCGCTGCGGGATCACCACCTTCAGCCAGCACAACCACATCGCCCGCACTGCCCGCGTTACCGCCGGGTGCTGCCAGCTCGCGGTAACTGCGCAACAGCCCCGGCCCCGACAGCCAGGTCTCGATGCAGTCGCTGCGCCCGCAATAGCACGCGCGCGTTGCCGCGAGTCCGCCACGCGGGCCGGCAAAGCGGTTGTGACCCCATTCACCGGCGATCGCATTCGGCCCCGCGAGCAGGCGCCCATCGACGCAGATGCCACCGCCCACCCCGGTGCCGAGAATCACGCCGAACACGCCTGTCGCAGCAGCAGCGGCGCCGTCGGTCGCTTCCGACAGCGTGAAGCAATCGGCGTCGTTCGCGATGCGCACCTCGCGGCGCAGCCGCACCGCCAGATCCTGCGCAAGCCGCGTACCGTTCAGCCAGGTGGAATTGCAGTTGCGCATGCGCCCATCGAGCGGCGACGGCGAACCGGGCGTGCCAACTCCCACCGAGCCCTTGCAACCGAGTTCCGCCTCGATCCGCTCCACCACCATGGCGATGGCATCGAGCGTACCGGGGTAGTCGTCACGCGCAGACGCGACGCGCTCACGCCACAACACCGCACCGGTGCGATCGAGCGCAATGCCCTCGATCTTGGTACCGCCAAGGTCGATGCCGATGCGGATCACCGCGGCACCCGCCTCCTCAAAAGATCATCGCCAGCACACCCATGATCACCAGCCACACAACCAGCGCACGGTTGCCGAGCGTCACCACCGACTGCAGCTCGCAGGTGCCGCGCACGATCAGCTCGTCGCTGCGTTCCGCTGGCGCCGGAGCCTGGATTCCGAGCGCGGCGTTGCCGCAAAGATCGAGCGCATCCGCGGTGCCGATGCGGGAACCGATCACCACGCGCTGCCATGCGTAGAGCCCCTTGTCGAAGTCCCCCACCAGCGCGAACACCAGCCCGCAGATACGCACCGGCAGCCACTCCAGCCAGCGCAGCGGCACGGAATCCGCGTCTGCCGCGCACTCGGCGCGCGCGGCCTCGCTCGCCAGCACGGCGGTGCGGTAGGCGATCGCACCCGCAGGGCCCAGAAAGAAGAACCAGAACAGTGCCGCAAACAGGCGTTCGAAGCCACGGTAGTAAAGCCGGCGGCGCGCCAGCTCGTGCAGTGCAACCGGATCGGCAACGCTGTCGTCGTCGCTGCGGCTCACGGTGGGATCGGCCGCGAGCTGGCGGTACGCAGCGTGAAAGTCACCACGGTTCCAGCGCTGCAGATACGCAGCGAGTTCCTGCGCGAGGTTGCCGCGTCCGAACGAGTAGATCAGCACCAACACGAAGAGCAGCAGCTCGGGCGCACCGTAGAAGCGCCCGTGCACCGCGAGTTGCAACAGCAGTGCGCCCAACGCCGGCAGCAGGATCAGCGCCAGATGCCGCCCGTTTCCAGACAGCCTTCCTGCCAGCAAGCCCCGCAGCGTAAAAAACCAGCCGTCCTGCTGCAGCGGCGCACCGGTACCGCGCAGACGCATGACCGCCACCGCGATCAGAATCGCCAGAAACTCCACAACCCTGCTCCCCCTGGATGCGCCGGAACCGTCTCAGCGGCCTGTCAGCGCAGCTCGAAACCCTGTCCAGTCGAATGCCGGTCCCGGATCGGTCTTGCGCCCGGGTGCTATGTCGGCATGGCCAACGATACGCTG
>DAOLKH010000351.1:0-2611 GCA_035331685.1 Pseudomonadales bacterium | reverse complement strand
GCCGACGTACTGGCGATCGAACAGGCAGGTGGTTACAGCGGGCTCTATTTCGTGCTGCTGGGGCGGCTGTCGCCGATCGACGGCATCGGCCCCGAGGAGCTCGGACTGGAGCAGTTGCTGCGCCGTGTGGACGACGAAGGAATCCGCGAGGTCATTCTCGCGACGAATCCGACCGCGGAGGGGGAGGCCACCGCGTATTTCATCACCGAACGCCTGCGGGGGTCGCGCGTGACCGTGTCGCGCATCGCGCATGGGGTGCCGCTGGGTGGTGAGCTCGAATACGTGGACGGCGGCACATTGCTGCACGCACTGCAGGGGCGCAAACCGCTATGAGTTCCCGAGTGATCGAGACCTGCAACGGCATGCCGGTGCGTTACATCGAGTCGGATCCGGAGCTCGAGCGTGTGGCGCGCGGGTGGCTGGAATGCTCCGTGATCGCACTCGATACGGAATTCATGCGTGTGCGTACATTCCATCCGCAAGCGGCGCTGTTCCAGGTCTGCGACGGTCATGAGTGCTTTCTGCTCGATCCGCTGGCGCTCGAGGATCTGACGCCACTGGCGAAGCTGCTGGCAGCACCCGGTGTGGTGAAGCTCATGCACAGTTGTTCCGAGGATCTCGAGGTCTGCGAGCGTCGGCTCGGCGCCTTGCCTGATCCACTGGTCGACACGCAGGTGGTTGCAGCGTTCTGCGGTCATCCGCTGTCGGTCGGTTACCAGAAGATACTGGCGAGCGAGCTCGGCGTGCAGCTCGAAAAATCCGAAACACGTACGGATTGGCTCAAGCGGCCACTGTCGCCGGCACAGATTCATTACGCTGCAGAGGACGTGGCTTTTCTGCCTGCGCTTTGGGGTGGGTTGTCGAATCGACTGGCCGCCACAGCGAACGGTGCATGGGCCCTGGCCGAGTGCGTGGCGACGCTGGAGCGCTTTCGCAACCGCGACGGAGCGGATTACCGGGCGGTTGCGGGCGCCTGGCGCCTGGACCAGCGGGCGCTGGCGGTGTTGCGTGCATTGCACGCATGGCGCGAGGACATGGCACGCAAGCGCGACCTGCCGCGCAACTGGCTGCTGGCCGACAGTGTGCTGCTCGAGATCGCGCGGCTGCAGCCGCGGCGCGAGGAAGACCTGCGAGCTGTCGCGGAACTGCCCGATGGTACCCGCCGGCGCCATGCCGACACGTTGCTCGAGCTGGTGGACAGGGCGATGGGGTTGCCTGTACGCGAGCTGCCACCATCGGTTCCGCCGCCGCTCAGTGCCACCCAGACCCGGCGGGCCAAGCGCCTGCGTGAGCGCACCGTGACGCGTGCGGAAGAACTCGGCATGGCGCCCGAGATGCTGGCGCGCCGTCGCGATTTCGAGGAGTTGCTGCGCTGGGTCGATGGCGTGGAGGGGCAGACGGCTCCGGCCGTGCTGGACGGGTGGCGTCGCGCCGTGATCGGCGAAGAACTGCTGGTGCTGGCACGGGAGGCGGGTCCGTGAAGCTGATCTGTGCCGTGTATCGCGCGCGACGCAATTCCGATACCTATATCTATGTCGATCACGCCGAAGACACGCGACGGGTGCCAGAGGCCCTGCTGCGTGAACTTGGAGGCATCGAGCGTGCGATGACATTGGTGTTGACGCCCGCGCGGCGTCTCGCACGCACCACGGGTGATGAGGTAATGCGTGCGATCGCGCAGACCGGCTACTACCTGCAGTTGCCGCCACCGCCCGAGGGCTGGCAGGCACCGCGGCAGGAGGTCCCATGATGAACGGCACCGACTACGTCGTGGTGTGGGCCGGCTATCTGACGAGCGCCTTGCTGGTGATGGCCGGATGGTGGTGGTTGACGCGCTGGTTTCCGGTCTGGCTGCGCGATCCGTTACGAGCGATCGCACTCGTCGTGCTGCTGACGCCGACACTGGTCGACAGCGAGCGGGGTCTTTATGCGCCTGCGCTGTTCGTTGCGGGTTTTGAACTCGTGACGGCCGCGGACGGCGGTACAGGCGCCGTGCTCGCGGTACGTCTGTTGCTCAGCGCGATGGTCGCGGCGTTCGCGGCCTGGACGCTGCGGCTGCTGTGGTACGGGCTGTTTGCGCGCCGCCGTGGTCGGCGCACGGCACTCAAGTGATCGCCTGCACGAGCTCGCGGTCGCCGAAACGTCCCTCGAACAGCACACTGCGCAGGTAGCGTTCGCCGGAATCGGGAAGGATCACGACGATGGTCTTTCCGGCATGCTGCGGCTGGGCTGCCACGCGCGCTGCCGCGGCGGCTGCCGCACCGGACGAGATCCCGGCCAGGATGCCTTCCTCGCGCATCAGCCGGTGTGCGTATTCGAGCGCTTCCTCGTCACCGATCTGCTCCACCTGGTCCACCAGTGAAAGATCGAGGTTGCGCGGTACGAATCCGGCGCCGATGCCCTGGATCTTGTGTGGCCCGTGCGTGGGTGCCACACCAGCCAGCGTGTTGCCGATCACCGGCGACGCGATTGGCTCGACCGCGACCGATGTGATCGCCTTGCCCATCGTGTGCTTGATGTAGCGTGACACGCCGGTGATCGTGCCTCCGGTGCCGACGCCCGATACCAGGATGTCGATCGTGCCGTCGGTGTCGCGCCAGATCTCGGGACC
>DAOLKH010000350.1:0-2618 GCA_035331685.1 Pseudomonadales bacterium | reverse complement strand
CAGTGCGCGGATGCGATATGAGTGAAACGAAGCTTGCGGAAGGAGAAGGGCCGATGACGTTGCCGACACGAGAGCAGATCGATGTCTGGGGGCAGAACTACGTACGCTTCTGGAATGCCGGTGACAAGGCAGCCTGGGTGCGCAACTGGCGCAGCATGGCGCCGGGAGCCTTTCGCATGCTGGATCCGGTCGGGACGCCGGAGAAAACCGGTTTCGAGAACTGCTGCGAAAATTCCTTCGATCTGTTCCAGCCGAACATCGAGTTCCGTGTGCCGGCAGAGACGCGGTTCATCTGTGGCAACGAGATCTGCTGGGTGATGGAAAACCACTTCTCGACCGACGGCGAAGTGAAAGTGTTGCGCAGCATCGAATCGTATCGCTTCGAAGCCGACGGCTCGGTACTGATCCGCACCTGGTACGACGTGCCGGAGCCCGAGAATACCGAGATCGGCCGCATCTTCGACACCTATCTCCCGGGCCGCAAGTAGGTCGGGTTTCAACCCGACGTCCGCGTCGGCATGAATGCGGACCTGCATCGCCCGTCGGCATGAATGCCGACCTACGACCGATGCGCGAACCGTAGGTCGGGTTTCAACCCGACGTCCGCGCCGGCACGAATGCCGACCTACGGGGTGATTGGTTCGGCTTCGGCGAGCAGCGGACCGAAGATCACACGAAAGAATTCGATATCGGCGTAGATGCGCTCGCCAAGCAGCGCGTGCTGTCCGTACGGAAACAGGGTCAGCGTGCGGAAATCACGTCGGCTGCCGTCGGGATAGCCTACCGTCACCGTCATTTCGCTGGTCAGCGCGAACGCACCACGGGTCGTGCCGTGATCGACGTAGCCCGTGACGCGATGGCGTGATTCGGCGAAGAAGTACTCGTAGTAGCGACGGACGCGCTCGTGTCCGCTGATGCGCAGTGCGCATGGGAAAAGCTCGAAGCAGGCATCCTGTTCGAAGGTGGCGAGTGTTGCTTCGATGTCACCGCGTCCCTCGACCTCGATATGGCGCAGTGCCATCAGTGCCAGATCGGGCGGGGTGGTTTGATCGTGCTCATGTTGTTGGCTCATCCGTACGCTCCCGCAGTTCGTTCCACCGTGAAACGGATGATCGCAGATCATGACAGGCTTGTGATATGCGTCGGCGTCCGTCTCACGGAAATGGATCCGGCGGCAGATGACCCTGGCGCAGCGCAATTGACCTGCGATGCGGTGTGGCATAGCGTAGTCGCAAGATAAAAGACCCTTGCTCGACAGGAGGGCGCACGCGATGCGATCGACGCAGCACCTGTACGAATACGATGACGTCGTTTCCCTCGTTTACGACGGCATCGAGGATGTGAGTCGCTGGAAGCCGTTGATGTCGCGCATCAGCGCTGAAACCGGTTCACGGGATGCATGCCTGCTGGTTTCGTCGCCATCGATGCCGGAGATGTATTTTCTGCTGACCAACAACGAAGATCCGGTGGTGACCGGAAGACCGAACGTCGATCAGGTCATGTCTGTGAACCCGTTTCTGGGCATGCGACAGCCGCAACCGATCAGTGCCGACGAGCTGATGCCCGGCGGCGAGTTCCTGCGCAGCGCGCTGTACCGGAAGTTCCTGCAGCCGCTGAACATTCGTCACCTGTTGAGTTGCGACGTCGTGCGCAGCGAGGCTGCCTGCGCAATGCTGACGCTCGAGCGCAACGTCGATCAGTCGCCGTTCACCGGGAAGGAAAAGGATTTTCTGGCGTTTGTCGCGCCGCATCTCGGCAGGGCGATTCGCCTGCGTGAGCAGCACAGCCACGGTGGCAGCATGCTGCGCTTTTTCGAGGAGGCGATGGCAAGACTGTCGATCGGTAGCGTGGTCCTCGACGCCCAGGGCAACGTGTGTTCAATGAATGATCATGCGCGCGAACTGCTGCAGGATGCGCAAGTGCTGGCAGTGCGGGGAGGGCGCCTGCGCTGTGCAGACGGGGTCGACGGCCGTGCTCTGGCGCGTGCGGTCGATCTGGTGCTGGCGGCTCACCGCAACCGTTGCCGCTCGCAACGCGGCGTGGGTATGCAACTTGGCAGCAGCGGCAAGGGCGGAATCCTCGACGTGGTGGTCAGACCCTTCGTTGGCGATCACATGCTGCAATCCGGTGAACAGCCGGCGGCAGTGGTCTACATCAGTGACGACCACCGCTCGGGTCTGTGCCTGGATCCGGCAGTGCTCACGGCCATGTACGGATTCACGCCGAGTGAAAGTCGGGTTGCCACGCAGGTCGCGCGTGGCATGACGCTGGACGAAACAGCCGATGCCTTGCACGTCAGCATCAACACGGTGAAGACCCACCTGAGAAGGCTTTACGAGAAGCTGGATGCGAATCGCCAACCGCAGGTGGTTGCGCGCCTGAATCGTTCCATCGCACGCCTGTTGTGAACGTCGGGCAATTCCGCCGCCTTCGCGGGATTTCCCGACGCATGGCGGGAGCACCGTGGTGTCCCTGCCGCTCTCAGCCCACTTGCAGCTGCAGCCCCGGAACGCTGCGGCGATCGAGCGTCTGTTCCATCACGCGCCGGTAGCCGGTGCGCGCCAGCAGCCAGCGCCCGCCCCGCAGCCAGCGGCTATCGTTGGCGGAGAGGGAACCGG
>DAOLKH010000349.1:0-2636 GCA_035331685.1 Pseudomonadales bacterium | reverse complement strand
CAGCACACGGATGTGCATCTTGTAGCTCTTCGACTCGAGATATTCGAAGAAGCGACGCGTGCCGTACCAGACGCCGTCGTCGAATCCTCCTTCTCCTTCGATTACCCAGTTGCGATCGGCCGCGGACAGCTCATTCCACGGCACGTCCAGTGCAACCCCGCGCCGGCGTGCGTAGCGCTCCAGATCCTGCTGGCACTCACCCCACGCGCCCGTCTGCAGCGGCTTGATCGCACCGCCGCCCAGCGTGCGCGTCGGGTCGGGCATCACCAGACGATAGTCGATACCGATCGTGCGCCCGAAACCACGGCACGTCGCGCACGCCCCGAGCGGCGAGTTGAACGAGAACGCCGCTGCCGGCAACGTTGCATACGCGATATCGCAGTCAGCGCAGTGCAGCGAGTCGGAAAACCGCAGCACGTCGTTGCTCGCGCCGGTGCGCACCGCGATGCGACCACGTCCGAGCCGCAATGCCGTCTCCAGACTCTCCAGCAGGCGGGAACGGTTCTCCTCGCGCAGGCGCACGCGGTCCTGCTGCACGAGCAGTCCCTGCCCAGCCTCCTCGACCCGCGTGTATCCCTGCGCGGCGAGCACGCCACGCAGTTGCCCTGCGTTCATTCCCGGCAACGGCTCGACGTCGAACGTGATGGTCGCGATCGTGTCGGCAAGACGCGGATCGTCCAGCAGGCGTGCCGCAATGCTGGCGGGGCTGTCGGCCACAACCGGTCGCCCACAGCCATCGCAGTGCAGCATCGCCGCACGTGCGTACAGCAGCTTCAGGTAATCGTTCAGCTCGGTCATCGTGCCGACCGTCGAGCGCGAAGTGCGCACCGATGCACTCTGCTCGATCGCGATCGCCGGCGGGATGCCGCGAATCGCGTCGACCTGCGGGCGATCCATGCGGTCGAGGAACTGGCGCGCGTACGGCGAGAACGTTTCCACGTAGCGCCGCTGCCCTTCGGCATAGATGGTGTCGAACGCGAGCGAGGATTTCCCGGAGCCGCTGACACCGGTTATGACGGTGAACAGGCCTAGCGGCAGTTCGAGGTCGATGTTGCGCAGGTTGTTCTGGCGTGCGCCGCTGATGCTGATCGAATCTTCCACGTGGGGACCCATGCCTACACTGCCTGCTCGGACGGACCCTGCCGGGCCCGCGCACGAATCTTCGCCGACCACGGCGCCGGGCTGCAACGGCGCAAGGTCGTCGCAGGGTCGTCATCATGGGTGCCGCGGGCCGTGATTTTCACAATTTTTTGTGCGTCTTCCGCAACAACCACGCCGCAGAGGTGATCGCCTTCACCGCAGCCCAGATCCCCGGAATCGCAACTCGGCGTTTTCCGGCTGTGGCAAGTCGCAGGTGGCTCGCTGGCTGGTGCAGCAACAATGCCGGCGCGCTGATCGTCGATCCGCGTTCGTGGGCCGGACCCGAGTTACGGCAGATCTTTGCCGATCACCCCCACCTCGGCCCGGTGTTGCGTGCGCGCTACCACTACGCCGATCTCGGAAAACCTGGACTCGCGGGGGTGCTGCGCGAGTTCCTGCGCGAACGAAACCTCGTCTGAACACGGCACGCGCGTCCCACTGCAGACCACTGGACTATACTTCGCGGCACCGTGAATCCGGGAATGCGTCGCATGCCGTCGATCGTGAACCGAACCGCCATCGCCCTCTGTCTTGCAGGGACACTTGCCGTACCCGCCTCGGCACTGCAACTGTTCGGCCCCAACTGCCTGGAAACCCTGACCGAACGCACGCACGTCTGGGCTGAGTGCAAAGGACGGTTTGGTGCCAACAACACCCGCTGCAAGTCACCGAAAGCCGGCATGCACCATGCCATGCAGAAGTGCGAACGCAAGGGTTTCAGCAAGGCCGAGATCGACGCCGCGATGGAGGCTGGCTATCGCAGCGCCGGAACACGCGCAGCCGTCAAGCCGGCGGCGGAAACAAGGCATAACTGATCACTCCTGCGACTCGGACTGCAAGGCAGCCTCTACAGGATCTGCACGCCGCGGCGCACGTATTCCTCGACACGGATGCCGTGGGTGCCGTTGGAGACCACCGTGCGGATCAGCCAGCCTTCCATGCCGGATTGCCCCGAGAGTTTTTCCAGATCCAGCACCCGCTCGCGACATGGCTGGTGCTGTTCGTCGCGGACCAGCAGCACCCGTGGCAGATGGCGGTTGCGGTAGTTGGTACTGAGCACGACGCCGTGGCTGCCATTGCCCAGTTCCACAACGCTGCCGGTCGGATAAAGTCCGATGCAGCACACGAACTCATCGACCAGTTGTTCGTCGTATTTGCTGCCGGCGCCACGGCGCAGCACATCGAGCCCGCGCAGCGAGGCCAATCCCTTGCGGTAGCAGCGATCCGACGTCACGGCGTCGTAGACGTCACACAGCGTGACGATTCGTGTCATGCGGGAAATCCCCGCCGCCTTCAGTTTGCGCGGGTAACCACTGCCGTCGAGCGCTTCGTGATGCCCGTAAGCAACGTCGACCGCGCCATGGCTCAGGTTGTGGTGTGCCATCAGGATGGTGCGCCCGTCGACCGGATGCTGCTTCATGAGCTCGAATTCCGGCTGGGTCACCCAAGTTCCGCAGCTAGAGACGCAAGTTGTTGATTTATCTAGGGTCAATGTG
>DAOLKH010000348.1:0-2664 GCA_035331685.1 Pseudomonadales bacterium | reverse complement strand
CCTGCTCCGCACCACGCCAGAAGGCGTCGATCGAGCTCGTATCCGTCACGTCGAGCGCGAGTGCGACCGCCTGGCCTCCTGCCTCGCGAACGGCTGCTGCCACCTCCTCGAGACGCTCCACACGGCGGGCGCCAAGCGCCAGTCGCCAGCCCCGCGCACCGAGTTCGACGGCAAGCGCCGCACCTATTCCCGACGAAGCTCCGGTGATCGCTGCGCTACGCATCGGATCATCCACCCCCGGCCTTGCCGGGCAGCGCGATCACCTTGGTCTCCATGTGCTCCTCGAAACCCAGCCGGCCGTTTTCGCGGCCCAGCCCGCTTTGCTTGTAACCACCGAAAGGCGTATCGACGTGGAACCACTGACCGCCGTTGACGGCAACCGTGCCGGTGCGGATGCGTCGCGCCACGCCGAGCGCACGCGACTCGTCTGCCGAGAACACCGCGCCGGACAGTCCGTAGATCGAGTCGTTCGCGATGCGAATCGCGTGTTCGTCGTCGTCATACGCCATCACGCAGCAGACGGGGCCGAAAATTTCCTCCTGCGCGATGGTCGCGCGCGGGTCGACGTCGGCGAACAGCGTCGGTTCGACGAAGAATCCGCGTCGCGGCGAACGCCCGCCACCGACGATCACCCTGGCGCCCTCCGCACGGCCGCGTTCGATGCAGGCCAGCACACGCTCCTGCTGGCGGCGCGAAATCTGCGGTCCCTGCAGGTTCGCAGGGTCTTCGGGGTCACCGTAACGCCAGGCCTCGAAGGCTGCCCGCATGATCTCGATGGCCTCCGCGTAGCGTGCCCGCGGCACCAGCCAGCGCGTGGTGATCGCGCACCCCTGGCCACCGTGCAGGCAGGTCGAGGCCGCAGCCGGCAGTACCTGTTCAAGATTCGCATCGTCGAGCACGATCGCAGCACTCTTGCCGCCGAGTTCGAGAAAGACCTTCTTCAGGGTATCCGCCGCGCACGCCATCACGCGCCGCCCCGTGGCCGTGGAGCCGGTGAAGTTCACCATATCGACGCGCGCATCGCGCACCAGCGCTTCGCCGACCAGAGGATCCGACGACGTGACGATGTTCAGCACGCCAGGCGGCAGTTCGGTCTGCTCGCGCACGATGCGCCCGAGCTGCGTTGCCGACCAGGGCGTATCGGGCGCGGGCTTCAGCACGATGGTGCAACCGGCAGCAAGCGCATGCGCAATTTTTGTGAGGTTCAGCAGCAGCGGCACGTTCCACGGCGTGATCGCACCGACGACACCGATCGGTTCATGTCGCAGCAGCCGGCGCACCGGCTGCCCCAGCGGGGCGATATCGTCCATCGCACGCTCGTACTCGTGGCGCTCGGCCATGTCGGCCCAGTACGCGAGCATGTCGATCGGATTGTCGACCTGCATGAAACCGGTCAGCGAAACCGGCGACCCGGCCTCGCGCACCACGATCGCGCGCAGTTGCTCCTTCCCGGCAAGCAGCCCTGCGTGAAGCTGGCGCAGGCAGCGTGCGCGCAGCGCATGATCGCGCGCCCAGTCGGTCCTGTCGAAGGTGCGTCGTGCCGCGGCAACGGCCGCATCCATATCGGCAGCACTGCCGTCGGCAGCACTGCCCAGCACTTCTTCGGTGGCAGGATTCAGGTTGTCGAAGCGCGCACCGTGTGCTGCCTCCCTGAGTTCACCGTCGATGAAGAGACGGGTTTCCGCAGCAAGTTCAGGTAGCGGCATGGGAACTCCGTTCAGGGGCGAAAGATGTGTCCGCCGTCCACGCCGAGCACGTGACCAGTGATCCAGCTCGCTGCATCCGACAGCAGGAACAGGCAGGCCTGTGCCATGTCCTGCGGTGTGCCGAGCCGCGCCAGCGGCAACTGCGCGACCATCTGCGCGCGGTACGCTTCCGGCACCTGCTTCGCGAGCGCCTCGGTGTCGGTCGGCCCCGGCGCGATCGCGTTCACGCGGATGCGCTGCGGCCCGAGTTCACGCGCAAGGCACTGTGTGAGTCCGTTGATCGCCAGTTTCGACAGACCGTAGTAACCGACCCCCATCCACGCTGCCGTCGACGACTGGTTCACGATGGCACCACCACCACGCGCGCGCATCGCCGGCACGCAGGCGCGCGTGCACAGCAACGCACCGTTCAGGTTCACGTTCATGAACGACTGGTAATAGCTCCAGTCCACGTCGAGCAGCGACTCCTGCTTCATGTCGCCGAACAGCGCCGCGTTGTTCACCAGGAAGTCGATGCCGCCAAAGATTTCGCACACACGCTGCGGGAGTGCGCGCGTGGACTCCTCGCTGCCGATGTTGGTGTACACGAAGACGGCGTCGCCGCCCGTGGCGCAGATCGCTTCGGCCGCGGCTTCGCCCCTGCTGCGATCGATCTCCGCGATCACCACCTTCGCGCCGGCTGCGGCCAGTGCCTGCGCGTACGCAAGACCGATGCCGCCGCCCGCACCGGTGACGATCGCGACCTGGTCGCGGATGCCGGGAAAACTCATGTGATTTGCTCCCCTTTCCAATCCATTGCCCATTGCCAGCATGCGGTGTAACGATCCAAACCTGCAAGCAGGCATTCAGCACGCAAACCGCCGGGCAAGGGGCTTCGCCATGGAATCACCCGTTCATCTCCTGACGTACCACAGCCTCGCCATCGCGATCGGCCTGCTGGTCTATGTGGTCACGGCCC
>DAOLKH010000347.1:0-2689 GCA_035331685.1 Pseudomonadales bacterium | reverse complement strand
GAATGAACGTGGTCGGCGATCTGTTCAGCACGGGGCGCATGTTTCTGCCGCAGGTGGTGAAGAGTGCCCGCGTCATGAAGCAGGCGGTGGCGTACCTGCTGCCGTACATGGAACAGACGGGCGAAGAGCGTCGACGCAACGGCAAGGTGCTGATGGCTACCGTAAAGGGCGACGTGCACGACATCGGCAAGAACATCGTCGGCGTCGTGATGCAATGCAACAACTTCGAGGTGATCGACCTCGGCGTGATGGTGTCGTGCGAACGCATTCTGGCGACCGCGCGCGAACACGTGGTCGATGCCATCGGACTGAGCGGACTGATCACCCCGTCGCTCGATGAAATGGTGCACGTGGCGTCCGAAATGGAACGGCTGGGTTTCGACATCCCGCTGCTGATCGGTGGCGCCACCACCTCGAAGGCACATACGGCAGTCAAGATCGAACCCGCGTATCGCAACGGTCCCACCATTTACGTGCCGGATGCCTCCCGCGGTGTGACCGTAGTGACGCAACTGCTGAGTCCGGAACGGCGCACGGCATTCATCGACGAGCGCCGCGCCGAATACGCCACGATTCGCGAACGCAACGCCGCCAGCAGCAAACGCAAGCCACTGCTGCGATTCCACGATGCGGTGGCCAACGGGCTGAACCTCGACTGGGATGGATACCAGCCGCCGCGTCCCTCGTTCACCGGCGTGCGCGTGTTCAGCGACATCGCCCTGGAAGGACTGCTGGAGACGATCGACTGGACGCCGTTCTTCATTTCCTGGGACCTTTCCGGCAAGTACCCTGCGATATTCGACGATCCACGCATCGGCAGCGCCGCGCGCACGCTGTTTGATGATGCACAGGCAATGCTGCGCCGCATCATCGACGAGAAGCTGCTGCTCGCACGCGCCGTGCTCGGTTTCTGGCCGGCACAGCGCGAAGGCAGTGACGACGTCGCACTGTTCAGGGACGAGTCGCGCCACGAGCGTCTCGCCACGCTGCATTTCCTGCGCCAGCAACAGCAGCACGCCGATCGCAAACCGAACCGCAGCCTGGCTGACTTCATCGCACCAGCCGGTGGACCGCCGGACTGGATCGGAGCCTTTGCGGTCAGCGCGGGCTTCGGTGCCGAAGAGCTTGCGGAACGCTTCCGCCGCGAACACGACGACTATTCGGCAATTCTCGTCAAGGCACTGGCCGACCGCCTCGCCGAAGCGCTGGCCGAATACATGCACCGCGAAGTACGCCGCACGCTGTGGGGCTACGCGAGCGACGAAACGCTGAGCAACGAGGAGCTGATCGGCGAACGCTACCGTGGCATCCGGCCGGCACCCGGCTACCCCGCCTGCCCGGATCACACCGAGAAGCGCACGCTGTTTGCGCTGCTGGACGCAGAAAGCCAGACAGGCATCCAGCTCACGGACAGCTGCGCGATGTACCCAGCCGCATCGGTCAGCGGCTGGTACTTCGCACACCCCGAGGCACGCTACTTTGCGGTCGGACGCGTCGGTCTCGACCAGATCGAGGACATCGCACGACGCAAGGGGATCAGCACCGGCGAGATGGAGCGCTGGCTGCGATCGAGCCTCGGCGGAACCTCTGCCGAAATTCCCCAGGCAGAAGCGTCATGAAGGGTCGTGAGATATCACGAAACCTTCTTTGGTTATAAAAAAACAGTTCTTTTATAGCCATAAACGTTTTGCTAAGGTGCGCGCCGCTGTTGCACCGCTCCCCGGCTCACCCCGGTTCCAGGAAGCGGTGGCAGCCCAGACACTGCGGGTGCCGGCACGCCGACGATGTACCAATACGACGAACACGACCAGCGCATGCTCGACGAACGCGTCCGCCAGTACCGTGGCCAGACGCAACGTTTCCTGCGTGGCGAACTCAGTGAAGCTGAATTCCGCGCGTTGCGTCTGCGCAACGGCCTCTATGTGCAGCGGCTGGCACCGATGCTGCGCATTGCGATTCCGTACGGCATGCTGGCCAGCCGCCAGTTGCGCAAGCTCGCGCACATTGCGCGCCACTTCGACAAGGGTTATGCGCATTTCACGACGCGCCAGAACGTGCAGTTCAACTGGCCGCGCCTGGAGGAGGTGCCGGACATCCTCGCGGAACTGGCCAGCGTGCAGATGCATTCGATCCAGACCAGCGGCAACTGCGTGCGCAATACCACCGCCGACCAGTTCTCCGGCGTGGCCTGTGACGAAGTCGAGGACGCACGCCCCTACTGCGAACTGATCCGCCAGTGGTCGACCCTCCACCCGGAATTCAATTTCCTGCCGCGCAAGTTCAAGATCGCGGTATGCGGCTCGGTCGCCGACCGCGCGGTGGTACGTGTGCACGACATCGGCCTTGTCATCGTGCGCAACGAGGCGGGTGCGACCGGTTTCGAGGTGATCGTCGGCGGCGGACTGGGGCGAACACCGATGATCGGTACGACGATCCGCGGATTCCTGCCGGCAGCCGAACTGCTCGGCTACCTCGAGGCGATCCTGCGCGTATACAACCAGTTCGGCCGACGCGACCATCTGTTCAAGTCGCGCATCAAGATCCTGGTAAAGGCACTCGGCGCCGACGAGTTCCGCTCACGCGTCGAACGCGAGTGGGAGACCACACGCCGCACGGTGCCACCGCTGACCGAAGCGCAGATCGAGCGAGCGCGTTCCTACTTCACCGCGCCTGCCTACGCAGCCATGGA
>DAOLKH010000346.1:0-2699 GCA_035331685.1 Pseudomonadales bacterium | reverse complement strand
CAGGTTGTGGAGAACGCTGCACAAGGGCCAGACGTGGACCGGCGAGCTGCAGAATCGCCGCAAGGACGGCAAGCTGATCTGGGAGCGCACCAGGATCGTGCCCGTGAAGGCTGCAGACGGCAGCATGCAGGCTTACGTAGGACTGAAGCTGGACCTCACGGCGCCCAAGGCGGCAGAAGACCGCCTCGCCAAGAGCGAGCAGAAGTTTGGTGCGATCCTCGAGAACCTGCCGTGCGTGGTGTACCAGGTGCAGGTGAACGCGACCGACCGGAGTCTGCACTTTCACTACGTCAATGGGCGCGTCGGCATATACGGCCTGAGCGCCGAAGACGTGCTGCACAATCCCCAGATCCTCATCGAACGTACGCACCCGGAAGACCGTGAAAGGCTCGTCGCCAACGCCCTCGACGTCGAACGCAGGATGGAGCCCAGTCGCTCCGTGTTTCGCGTACATCGCACCGATGGCAAGCTGCTCTGGCTCATGACTCACAACATACCGTCACGCTTGCCCGACGGTTCGATTCTCTGGACCGGTTACGCGACGGATATCACGGCGCAGCGCGAGGCAGAGGAGCAGCTTCGCGCCAGCGAGGAGAAATTCCGTACGCTGGTCGAAACCGCGAATGACATCATCTATACGCTCGACAGTTCGGGACGCGTCGATTACGTGTCGCCAAACTGGACCACGATCCTCGGCCATCCGGTCGGCGCGATCACCGGCCGCGATTTCGACGAACTGCTGCACCCGGATGATCTGGCGTCGGCGCGTGCGTTTCTGCACGGCATCGTCACGGCCGGCCGCAAGCAGGCCAGCGCCGAATACCGGGTACGCCACCTCGACGGCACCTGGATCTGGCACACGGCCAACGGCGCACCACTGCACGATGCCGAAGGGAAAACGGTCGGGATGTTCGGCATTGCGCGCGACATCAGCGAGCGCAAGCAAAGCGAGGCGCGCATTCTCCATATGGCGCACTACGACGCGCTCACCGATCTGCCGAACCGTTCCCTGATCTCTGATCGCCTCGAGCAGGCACTGCAGCTCGCGGCACGCCGCCAGCACAAGCTGGCGCTGATGTTTGTCGATCTCGACCGGTTCAAACTCATCAACGACACGCACGGGCACGCCGTCGGCGACCGCGTGCTGCAGCAAGCCGCACAGCGCATGAGTGAAGCGCTGCGCGGCTCGGACGCCGTCGGGAGAATCGGTGGTGATGAGTTCGTCGTGCTGCTGAGCGAGATCGAAGACGTGCATACAGCGCTCGACGTGGCAGTCAAGATCAGCAACGCGATCAGCGCACCGGTGAAGCTCGCCGACCTGGAACTGCTCGTTTCGTGCAGCATCGGTGTTGCGGTCTACCCCGATCACGGCAAGGATGCGCCCGAGCTGTTCCGCCATGCCGACCTGGCCATGTATCGCGGCAAGGAAGGTGGGCGCGCCACGATCCGCCTGCACGGACACAACGCAGGCAGGGAGCCGGTTACACTGCGCGGGATCTCGACAGCCGTCTGACAGGAATCCGTGCGATGAAACACTGGCAATCCCTTTCCTGGATGGAGCCCGAGCAGATCCTCGAAATCGCCCGCTTTGCCGAAGAACTCGGCTTCGAGGGCGTTTTCGTCAGCGACCACGGCATCTATCCGCTCGAACTCACCTCACCCTACCCGTACTCGTCCAGCGGCACGCCGCCAATGGAATGTTCGTGGTGGTACCCCGACGTGTGGACGACGCTCGGTGCGATCAGCGCCGTCACGTCGCGGCTGCGCTTTTCGCTCACGGTATATGTGCTGCCGCTTCGCAATCCGTTCGAAGTGGCGCGCGCCACCGGCACACTCGACATCCTCAGCAACGGCCGCCTCGCGCTCGGCATCGGCAGCGGTTGGATGAAGGACGAGTTCGATCTGTACGGCGTGGATTTCGCGACGCGTGGCGCACGCATGGACGAGATGCTCACGATCCTCAGCGGCTTCTGGCGTGAGGGTATCGTGGAATTCCACGGCAAGCATTTCGATTTCCCGCGCGTACAGATCTCGCCGGCACCGGGCCGCGACGTGCCGGTGTACGTAGGCGGTGCGGCACCGGTGGCGCTGCGCCGCGCTGCACGCCACGACGGCTGGATCGGTACCGGCAACACGCTGGAGGAGGTGCCACAGGTACTTGGAGAACTTGCACGCTACCGCGCCGAACTTGGCCGCACGATGGCGGGCTTCGAGACCTTCGTTGCAATCACCACGCCGTTCAACGACCAGGATCTGCTCGAACTCGAAGCGCTCGGAATGACCTCGATGATCAACGCGCCGTTTGCGTTCTCGCTCGGCCAGCGCTCCACGCTCGACGCCAAGAAACGCAACATGGAAAGTTACGCACGCCGCCACATCGCGTAGGTCGGGTTTCACACCCCGTGTGGGTCGGGTTTCAACCCGACTGATATGGAGGCGAATTCCACGTCGGCATGAATGCCGACCTACGTCGATCCGTCGGCATGAATGCCAACCTGCGTCGATCCGTCGGCATGAATGCCAACCTGCGTCGATCCGTCGGCATGAATGCCGATCCGCGTCGATCCGTCGGCATGAATGCCGACCTACGTCACCGTTGATTCAACGCCGACCCACGTAGGTCGGGTTTCAACCCGACGATCAATTAATTTTACTGTGTTAAAAACATGAACTATTTTTACTGTGTCTCAAGTCTCTCA
>DAOLKH010000345.1:0-2701 GCA_035331685.1 Pseudomonadales bacterium | reverse complement strand
GGCGAAGGAGGCCGGCGGCGGCAGCGAAGTGCGCCTGCGCCTGTCGGTGACCGAAGGCGAGCAGGCGGCGGAGCTGCAGCGCGTCGGCTTCCCGTACTTCGGCGGCATCCAGACACCGCACTTCGACAACAACCCGGGTGAAGAGGTCGTCGTGCGCGAGGTGCCGGTGCAGCGCATCGTGCTCGATCCCGCAGCCGCTGCCTCCGAGGTCGTGGTTGCGACGGTGTTCGACCTGCTGGCCGCGAACTACGGTGTGGTGCGCGGTCCTGGCGGCGAGGCGATCGAGCCCGACTACGACGCGGACGCACCCTATACGCCCGCATGGCAGGAGAAGATAACCGGTGTGCCACGCGAGCAGGTGATTGCCGTTGCGCGCGAGTTTGCCGACAACGCCGAACGTACGGAGGGACGTTCGATGGTGATCATCGGTGCCGGCATGAACCACTGGTACCACTCCGACATGAACTACCGCAGCGTCATCAACATGCTGATGCTCTGCGGTTGCGTCGGCAAATCGGGCGGTGGCTGGTCACATTACGTCGGCCAGGAGAAGCTGCGGCCGCAGACCGGCTGGACCGCGCTTGCGTTCGCGCTCGACTGGATCCGACCGCCGCGGCAGATGAACTCGACCAGCTTCTTCTACGCGCATACCGACCAGTGGCGCTACGAGAAGCTTGCGGTCGACGAGGT
This sequence comes from Pseudomonadales bacterium, assembly GCA_035331685.1. Taxonomy (GTDB): domain Bacteria; phylum Pseudomonadota; class Gammaproteobacteria; order Pseudomonadales; family UBA5518; genus UBA5518. The sequence continues at coordinate 2,011 of DAOLKH010000345.1, read as the reverse complement.
GCTGTCGCCGCTTGCCGACCGCAGCGCCTTCGGTGGCAGCATGATCGACTACAACGTGCGCGCCGAGCGCATGGGCTGGCTGCCATCGGCTCCGCAGTTGCAGAGGAATCCGCTCGAGCTCGTGCGCGATGCGCAGGCTGCCGGCAAGGATCCGGTGCAGTACGTCACCGCCGCGCTCGCCGACGGCACGCTGCGCATGAGCTGCGAGGATCCGGATCATCCGGACAACTGGCCGCGCAACATGTTCGTGTGGCGCTCGAACCTGCTCGGCTCGAGCGGCAAGGGTCACGAGTACTTCCTGAAACACCTGCTCGGCACATCGCACGGCGTGCAGGGTCGCGACCTCGGCGCCGACGACGCGCGGCCGGCCGAGGTGGTGTGGCACGAGCACGCACCCGAAGGCAAGCTCGACCTGCTGGTGACGCTCGACTTCCGCATGAGCACCACCTGCCTGTACTCCGATATCGTGCTGCCCACCGCGACGTGGTACGAGAAGAACGACCTCAACACCAGCGACATGCACCCGTTCATTCATCCGCTGTCCACAGCCGTCGATCCGGCGTGGGAGGCGCGCAGCGACTGGGAAATCTACAAGGGCCTTGCGCGTGCGTTCAGCGAGGTGTGCCAGGGTCACCTCGGTCTGGAACGCGAGGTGGTGCTCACACCACTGATGCACGATTCGCCGGGCGAGCTTGGGCAGGCGCTCGATGTGCGCGACTGGAAGCGCGGCGAAGTGCCGCTCATTCCGGGGCGCACAGCGCCACAGATCGGAGTCGTCGAGCGCGACTATCCGAACGTATACCGCCAGTTCACGGCGCTCGGACCACTGATGCAGCGCATCGGCAACGGCGGCAAGGGAATCGCGTGGAATACCCGTGACGAGGTCGAGGCCCTCGCGGCGCTGAATGGTACGGTTCGTGAAGAAGGTGCAACGCAGGGCATGCCGCGCATCCTGACCGACATCGACGCCGCCGAGACGGTGCTGATGCTGGCACCCGAAACCAATGGCCACGTCGCCGTGAAGGCATGGGCCGCACTCGGTCGCCAGACCGGGCGTGACCATACGCACCTCGCGCTGCCGCGCGAGGACGAGAAGATCCGCTTTCGCGATATCCAGGCGCAGCCGCGCAAGATCATCAGCTCGCCGACGTGGAGCGGGCTCGAATCCGAGCACGTGTCCTACAACGCCGGCTACACCAACGTGCACGAGCTGATTCCGTGGCGCACGCTGAGCGGTCGCCAGCAGTTCTACCAGGACCACCCGTGGATGCTCGCATTCGGCGAAGGGCTGGCGAGCTATCGCCCGCCGGTGGACCTGAAGGCCACTGCCGGCATCCACGGTGTGCGCTCGAACGGCAACCCGGAAGTCGTGCTGAACTTCATCACGCCGCACCAGAAGTGGGGTATCCACTCGACGTACACGGACAATCTGCTGATGCTGACGCTGAGCCGCGGTGGCCCCTGCGTGTGGATGTCCGAAGACGACGCGCGCCGCGCCGGAATCGTCGACAACGACTGGATCGAGCTGTTCAACCTGAATGGCGCCATCGCTGCGCGCGCCGTCGTCAGCCAGCGCGTCAAGCCCGGCATGGTCATGATGTACCACGCGCAGGAGAAGATCATCAACACGCCCGGCTCGGAAATCACCGGCGCGCGTGGCGGCATCCACAACTCGGTCACGCGCGTGGTGCTGAAGCCGACGCACATGATCGGCGGTTACGCACAGCTCAGCTACGGCTTCAACTACTACGGCACGATCGGCACCAACCGGGATGAGTTCGTCGTCGTGCGCCGCATGGCGAAGGTGGACTGGCTGGATACGCCGGCCGGTACCAGTGTGAACGTGCCCCCTGCACAGGAGATGACCCGATGAAAGTACGCGCGCAGATCGGCATGGTGCTGAACCTCGACAAGTGCATCGGCTGCCATACCTGCTCGGTAACCTGCAAGAACGTGTGGACCAGCCGCGAAGGCGTCGAATACGTCTGGTTCAACAATGTCGAGACCAAGC
>DAOLKH010000344.1:0-2702 GCA_035331685.1 Pseudomonadales bacterium | reverse complement strand
TGGCGACGCTGCGCGAGGGTACGCGGCGGGCCTTGCGTTTCATGCTGAACTTTCTGAACGCCAACGGCGAATCGCACCTGCAACTGCTGGCGACCAAGGCGCAGAGCAAGGTCGAGCGGGCGGACCTGCACGCCGGTGCGCGCGAGTGGGAGATCAGGCGTGCGCGCGTGGGGGAACATTTCATGCAGGCGGTGCTCGCGGGCTTCGATGAGCTCGTGCCCGCGTCGAGCGTTGGCGGCTCGGCGGCGAAGTCCGGGTTGCCGTTTGAGCTTGCGCTCGAGCCCAAGGGGCTCGGGCTGGTGCACGACGATCACCTCCAGGAGAGCCTTGCAGTCGAAGCTCTGGCGAAGCGGGCGGTGACGAATCATCGTGATGCGCTGGTTGCGATGGTTCGTCACGTCATGCAGCAGACCGGCCAGCGCAACCTGGACCCCGAGGCCTTGCCACTCGCGCCGCCTGTGCTCGCGCGGCATTTCTTTGCTGCCGTGGATGCGGCCGAGGTCCGTCCCGATGCCCGTGCGGCATGCATGAAGCTCTTTTCCCGTTTCGTGCTCGATGAACTGCAACCGTTCTATACCGAGTGCCTGAAAGGAATCGCGATCGAGTCGCGGCAGGACGCGATCGAGGCGGTGGAAGAACCGGAACCTGCGGCGGATGCGTTGTCGATCATGGAGTTGCCGATCGCCACGCGCGTCGAGGAGGAATTCCTCGGTGCGCCGCTGCGCAACCTGCCCGAGATCACCTGGGACATGACGAGCACGCCGCTGCTTGCGCCGCCCGGCAAGGCGATGGCGTTTCCGCAGGATCTGCTCGATGAGCTGCTGCTCGGTCTGCAGCGAGCCCCGGTCGATGGCGGCAAATCGCTGGCCGGGCTGAACCCGAAGGCCGGAATCCTGCCTTTCGAAATCTACGAGCTGCTGAACGCCTCGCTCGCGGAGCGCGGCTATCAGAAGCCGATGGCAGTCCCGGTGGATCTGATCGAAGCGGTGAATCTGGTGCGCCTGCTGTTCGAGCGAGTGCTGCGTGACCAGCGCATCGTGCCGCCCGCGCGTCGCCTGCTGCGTCTGTTGCAGATCCCGCTGTTGCGCGCTGCGCTGCACGATGCGGACGTGCTGACTACGTCCACGCACCCGGTGCGCGTGTTCCTGGGCGAGCTCACGGAGGCCGTCATCGGTTGGGTTCCCCTGGGTGAACTCGCGAGTGATGGTTTTTTTCGCACGCTGCAGCATGCAGTCGGGCGAATCGTGACCGGCTACGGCAGCGATGTGGCGGTGTTTGCGACGAGTCTCGCCGAGTTTCGCGCTGCGATGCGTTCGAGCCAGGCGCGTCAGCGGCTGATGGAGCAGCATGCGGCGATTGCCGAGCTGGGGCGCACCGAGCGTGATGCCGCGCGGGTGAGCGTCGCGCGCGAGATCAGCTCGCTGCTCAGCGATGTGACGGTGCCGCGTGTGGTGGGAGATTTCCTGCGTGGTGCGTGGAGCGACGCACTGTTCGTGATCCGCCTGCAATACGGCGCAGACGGTTCGCAGTGGGCGGATGCGATCCGCACGACGAGCGCGCTGCTTGTGGTTGCGGCCAGGCGCTCCGGTGTGGATATGACGGCTGTGGCGCCCGGTGTGCTCGTGGCGCTGCGTACCCTCGGCCTCGACGAGGATTCTGCAGCGGCCGAGTTGCGTACGCTCGAGCAGGCGCTGGGCAGCACAGGGGTAGTGGCGAGTACGGTGCGCGCGCGTGCCGAGCCCAGCGCCGAATTCCTGCAGCAGGCGGACAAGCTGGCTCCGGATACCTGGATCGAATTTCGCCCCCCGGGTGCGCCAGCGCGGCGTGCGCGACTGCTGACGAAATACCCGAAAACCGGCGAGTTCGTGTTCGTGAACGGCGACGGCAGCAAGGTGGGTGACTGGAAGCATGCGGACCTCGCCGCTGCCCTGCAGGCCGGTGAGGCCGTCGTCGTTGCCGGCCCGAATGCACCGTCCCCACCCCGCCGCCTGTAGGTCGGCATTCATGCCGACGGATATTCGCAGGTCGGCATTCATGCCGACGGAATTGCCGCAACACCCGTCGGGTTGAAACCCGACCCACGTAGGTCGGCATTCATGCCGACGGATATTCGTAGGTCGGCATTCATGCCGACGGATATTCGCAGGTCGGCATTCATGCCGACGGCCGCTCAGAGCGGAATATACCTCCCGGCATTCACGTCGAGCGACGCGCCGGTGATCGCGCGCGCATCGTCACTCGCCAGGAACAGCGCGGCGCGTGCAACGTCTTCGCCGGTGGGAATGAAGCGCAGCGGCAGCGAGGCGCGTGCCTCCTCGATTACCGTGTCCGTGCTGACACCGCGCGCCTGCGCCATGGCGGCAAAGGCATCGCGTAGCGGTGGGCCGTCGATGTAGCTGGGCACCAGCGAGTTGACCCGCACACCCTGCGGGCCGAGCTCCTGCGCGAGGTAGCGGGTCGCGGTCTGCAGCGCACCCTTCGAGATCGCGTAGCTGCCAAAGCCTGGCCGGATATCGCGCATCGCCGCGGTATTGATCATCACGACGTTGCCACGGCTTGCGGCCAGCGCCGGCACCAGTGCCTGCGTGAGCTGCAGCGTGCCGATCAGGTTGGTGTCGAGCGCCGCCCGCCATTCCTCGTCCAGCTCGGTCGTGGCCAGTGGCACGAGCGGTCCGAGCTGGAAGGCGTTGTTGATCAGTACG
>DAOLKH010000343.1:0-2710 GCA_035331685.1 Pseudomonadales bacterium | reverse complement strand
GCGGCCAGCGCGCGCTGTACCTGCGGATCGGTCAGCAGTTCGAATGAAGCCGGCGATTCAGCGCGCGGCAAGCAGCGCATTGATCTCCTGCACGTCGGCCTCGCCGAGCCGCCCCGCCGCTGCCTTCAGGCGCAACAAGGACAGCAGCGTCTCGTAGCGTGCCCGCGCCAGATCGCGCTGTGTCTCCGAGAGCTGCTGGCGTGCGTTCAACACGTCGATGTTCGCGCGCACGCCGAGCTCGAGCCCGCGCTGGTTCGCGGCCAGCGCCGTCTCGGCCGACTTCAGCGCTTCCTCCAGCGCCAGCACCTGCGCCAGCCCCGCGCTCCCGTTCAGGAACGCCTGACGCGCGTGCAGCGCACTCGTGCGCCGTGCCCCGTCGAGTTCCGCCATCGCCTTCTCGAGCAGCTTCGCGGTCTCGCGCTGGCGCGCCACCGTGGCGCCTCCCGAATACAGCGGCAGCGAGAACTGCACGCCGACGCTGTGCTCGTCCAGATCGGTATTCAGCGTCGTGATCGTGCCCGAGTTCGTCTCGCCGTAGCTCGCGGTCAGGTCGATCTTCGGCAGATGAGCCGCACGCGCCTTCTTCGTCTCCATGCGTGCGATTCCGACCGCCGCCTGCCCCGCAACCACCGCCAGCCCGTCGGTGACTGCCGAATTCACCCACGCCTCGATATCGTTCGGCGCGGGCTCCTGCAGGTGGACTCCGTCCGCCAGCGGTGCCAGCGCTCCCGGATAGCGGTTCGTGATCGCGCGCAGCGCCTCACCCTTCGCCGCCAGGTCGTTGCGCGCCGCGATCTGCTGCGCCGACACGATGTCGAAGCGCGCCTTCGCATCACGCACGTCGGTGATCGAGGCAGTACCGAGCTCGAAGCGCCGGTTCGCCGCAGCGAGCTGCTCGGAGATCGCCGCACGCTCGCTCTCGATCGAGGCCAGTGCATCCTGCGCGTACAGCACGTCGAAATACGCCTGCGCGAGCCGCACCACCAGATCCTGGCGCGCGATCTCGAGTTCCGCGCGCGCCTGCTCGACCAGCATCTTCGTCTGGTCGTACTCGATCTTGCTGTCCCAGTGCAGCAGCGGTTGCGTAAGCCGCACCGCCCACGCGTTGCTGTTGTAGCTCTGGCGGCCGTAGGTCCTGCTGTCGGAGTTGTTCGACGCCGAGTTCGCGGTCAGTGCGATCGACGGCAGCAACGCAGCAAAGCTCTGCGGCACCCGCTGTTCGACCGCCGCAAACTGGGCACGCGCTGCCCCGTATTCGGTGTCGTTCTCGAGCGCCTCCTGGTACGCCGACAGGATGTCGTCGGCCGCGCACCCCTGGGCGATGACGGCGGCAATCAGTGCAATCCGGATCCTGTTCTTCATGGCTCGATCCCTCTGGTGTCTGTCTCTTCCTGCCGGCGGCGGTTGCACACAACCGTATCCGCTCAGCGCCCTTTTCCATCTCCCGCCGCGATCGCAGGTGCCTTCGCCGCCGCCTCGCCGTCGACGAACGATACGCGGCACTTGACCCCCGCCGGTATGCCGTCGTGCGGATTCGGCAGCGTCAGGCGGACGCCGAACGTTCCACTCGCGGTATCGATCACCGCATCGACGACACTGACCTCGGCCTCGTAACGCCCCCCGATCGGATCTTCCGGCATCACCGTCGCACGCTGCCCCACCCGCACCCGCCGGAACGCTTCCAGCGGCAGCAGCGCCTCCACGTGCAGCACGTCGACGTTCGCGATCTCGAGGATCGGCCGCTCCATGTCGCGGTTGTCGGCGAGTTCACCCGGATTCAGCGTACGCCGCACCACGACGCCGTCGATCGGGGACAGCACGGTGCGCAGCCGCAACTCCTCCTCGGCTCGCCGGTACTCGAGTTCGGCGACGCGCTGGTTGTCGCGCGTCTCGAGCAGTTCGGCCTCGGCGAGACGCTGCTCGGTGGCGGCCTCGTCGCGCTCCTGCGCCGACACGAATCGCTCCTCGTGCAACTGCTGGTTGCGTTGCGCCTTCACTTTGGCGTACTCGAGGCGACTCGCTGCGGAACGGATCGTGCCCTGCATGGTTGCGCGAAAACGGGCAAGCTCGGCACTCGATTTCTCGCGACCGGCATCGAGTTCGACCAGCACATCACCGCTGCGCACGCGATCACCACGATCGGCGTGGATCGCGGTGATCAACCCTTCGACTGCCGCACGCACCTCGACCGTGCGGCTCGGTTCCGTCACACAATCGAACTCCTCCGGCCCTGCGGCCCGCACTCCCGCAGATGCCAGTGCCAGCATCAGGATGCATCCGCTCAAGCACTTCATTCGCCTGCTCCCGAGAATGCCAGCGAGCGGTCCTTGTTCTTCTCGCCTTCCAGCGTACGCTTGCGCACCCGTGCATTGCGTCGCTCGGCGCTGCCCTGTGCCACCCGGCGCAGCAGTCTTCCCGCCCATTGCGGGAGTTCTCCGCTGCTCCCCGCCCAGCGCGCCAGTGCGCCTGCGAGTGCGGGTGCGTGCGCGCTGAAGATTTCGTCATCGAGCACCACCAGTCCTTCGCAACTGCCGGGATCGCCCTGGCGACCGGCACGCCCGAACAACTGCCGATCGATGCGCCGCGACTCGTGGAATTCGGTCAGTATCACGTGCAGCCCCCCGGCGGTTCGCACCTGCGGGTGCAGCTTGATGTCGGTACCGCGACCGGCCATGTTGGTTGCAACCGTCACACGACCGGGTTGGCCGGC
>DAOLKH010000342.1:0-2712 GCA_035331685.1 Pseudomonadales bacterium | reverse complement strand
TGACGAATCCCATGCCTATCTGCACTACCGTCTGAAGACCGCGGGTCTGGAGTCCGAACCACCATTCAACGCCGCCGAGCTCGACGACATCCATCGCCTGTCGGGCGGGATGCCGGGGCGCATCAATGCACTGGCGCGCAAGCTGCTGATCGACGAGCTCGAGGTCGAGCAGCGACCGCTGGCGTCGCTGCCGCTGTGGCATCTGGGAGTGGTCGTGGTCACGTTGCTGCTGCTCGGCGGACTCTATGTCTGGAATCGGTCCGGTGAGGATGACGCAGTGGCAGAACGATCGCCCACCGGGGTTGTTCGTGAAATCACAGCTGATGCAGCACTGACCGTACACGAGGACGCGCCCCCGGTTGCAGATGCCGGTGTGAAGGCAGAGGCTGCAGCGGAGGTCGCTGCGCAGGAGTCTCCAGAGCCTGCCGGCGCTGAAGTGGCAGCGTCGCGGGCGTCAGCGCCAGTGCCACTGCCGGCGCCACTGCGAGAGGCACAATCACCGCCAGCTGCACCCGTTGCTGCGCGACCGCAGGCAGCCCCCGACGCAGCGCGTGCAGCAGTCGCACCAGCGGTGGCTGCTGCGCCACCCGTGGCAGCGTCTGCGGGCACTGACGAAGAGTACCTGCTGTCGCTCGACGGTTCGCATTACCTGCTACAGCTCATGGCCGCCGACGATCTGCAGAAGCTGCAGCGTTTTGCAACGCGCCAGTCGTTGCCGCTGCGCCGCTACAGCAAGCTGAACCAGGGTCGCCGCTGGTACGCACTGGTGCATGGCGATTATCCGGACCAGGCAAGCGCCCAGCGCGCCGCCCGTGAACTCACCGCACAGATCGGTGGCCAGACGCCCTGGGTGCGTCGAGTCGATGCCGTGCAGCGCGAGATTCGTGCCGGGCGTTCGCGTTGAGAGTGGGTGGCGATTTGTGAGCCCCGCCGGGCGCCGCTAGAATCGCGCTCCCGTTGCACCGGGAGCGCCGTTGTCGCGATGGCCTTTCTCCCGGAATTGCATCCTCCAGCCAGATCGAGGTGACCATGACAGAACTCAGGAATGATCGGTTGCTGCGCGCGCTGCGCCGCCAGCCAGTGGACCGCACCCCGGTCTGGATCATGCGCCAGGCGGGTCGCTACCTGCCGGAGTACCGCGCGACACGGGCGCACGCCGGAGGCATCGTCGAATTGTTTCGCAGCCCGGAACTTGCGTGCGAGGTGACGCTGCAGCCACTCGAGCGCTTCGACCTCGATGCGGCGATCCTGTTTTCCGACATTCTCACCGTACCCGATGCGCTCGGTCTCGGGCTGTATTTCGAGGCGGGTGAAGGGCCGCGTTTCCACCGCCCGGTACGCAGTGCCGCCGACATCGCGGCGCTGCCCGAACTCGATGTGGAGCGCGACCTCGGCTACGTGATCGACGCGGTGCGTACGATTTCGCGTGCACTCGACGGACGCGTTCCGCTGATCGGCTTCTCGGGCAGCCCGTGGACGCTCGCGACCTATATGGTGGAAGGCGGTTCGACGCGCGATTTCGCGCGCATCAAGACGCTGGCCTTCACCGATCCGCAGTCCATGCACCGGTTGCTTGCGTTGCTGGCGCGCGCGGTCATCGCCTATCTCGATGCGCAGATCCGTGCCGGCGCGCAGGTCGTGCAACTGTTCGATACCTGGGGAGGCGTGCTCGGGCATGCGGCGTACCGCGAATTTTCACTGCAGTACATGACGCAGATCATCGCGGGCTTGCGCGCCGGAGCCGGCCGCGACGTGCCGGTGATCCTGTTCACGAAGGGCGGCGGCGGCTGGATCGAGGACATCGTCGCCAGCGGTTGCGAGTGTATCGGCCTCGACTGGACCGCCGACCTCGGTGCCGCGCGCCGCCAGACCGGCGGTCGTGTTGCGCTGCAGGGCAACATGGATCCGGCGATCCTGCGTGCTCCGCCCGAGCGCATCCGTGCGGAAGTGGCGGCACTGCTCGACTCCTATGGTCCGGGCAGCGGACATGTGTTCAACCTCGGTCACGGCGTGACGCCGGAAATCGACCCCGAGCACGTGCGTGTGCTGGTCGAGGCGGTACGCGAGCTTTCGCCGGCATATCACCGATAGTCGGGCTGCCTGTCCGGACGCCACGATCTCATGTCACGGCCATTGTCTAGCGGTGGCAAGCGCTGTTAGGATCGCCCAAGGGATGGATAAACCCGGGGTGTTGAGGCAGCGGCCATCGCTGCCTTGCCGCTACCCGAGATAACAATGCTGCCTGGCAGGACCCGGGCGGCGCATCCGAGGAGGCAAGTCGAATGTCAAAGGTTGCGGGCGCGGCGCACGGCGACACTGATCCACACGCAGAACACTGGGGTTGGAGCGTTTGGCCCTTCGCGGTGAGCATGGGCATTCTTGCGCTGGTGTTCGCCTTCGGTTTCTGGTTCGTCTACCACATGCAGTTTGCGGCAACCATCGCGCTCGGCGTGGGCGTGGTGCTTGTGATCGCCTCGGTGGCCGGCTGGACCAGCGAGGCAATGGGTCATGGCGAAGGCCTCTCCTACGGTGCGATGGGATGGTTCATCCTCGCGGAGGCGATGATCTTCGTCTCGTTCTTCGTGTCGTACTGGTTCATGCGGCTGCAGGCGCCCGACTGGCCGCCGGCGAACACGCCCGTCATTTCCAAGGGCCTGCCGCTGGTGATGACGGCTGCGCTCGTGTCGTCCTCTTTCACGATCCACTACGCGG
>DAOLKH010000341.1:0-2713 GCA_035331685.1 Pseudomonadales bacterium | reverse complement strand
GCTGGGCGTGTCGACACGCAGCAGGGCATCGATCACGGTGACGGTATCGCGCACCAGCGCATCGTCTGCGCTGCGCAGTCCGAAGCGCACCAGTTGCAGCGCGTCGGTGGATACCTGTTCATTGGCCGGCAGTGTGGTTTCTTCCCGGTGGTTCTTGATCAGCATGCAGCGCTGCATCGCCTGATCGTCGTAGAAGATGGCGCGCGGCGCGACGCGCACGTAGTAGCCGCTGACGCCAAGCCTGCGTGCCAGCGCGGTGTCCCTGACGGCGGTGAAATCCTCGATGCGTGCGTTCCAGTCATCGGCCAGTGCCAGTGCGAAATCACGGGCTGCGGGTTCGAGGAACCCGGCACCGGCGGCGAGTGCAGCGATGCACGCCGCGAGCGTGAACGTGTTGACCCCGGCGTCCTCTTCCCAGCGGTCCTGGTCGGTGGCGGGGCCGTTGCGCACGATGAAACCGAGCGCACGACGCACCATGTCGTGCACCTCGATGCCGCCCAGCGCCTCGCGCTCTGCCAGCAGTGCCGCGAGCAGCACCGGAAAGGCAGCCTCGTCGAGCTGCACGCCTTGCCAGTACGGTTTGCCATCGAGCCACTGGTTCTGGTTCCAGTGGCCGTCCGCGTGCTGCGTGGCGATCAGATAACGCAATACGTCGCGCGCCTCTGCCTCCTGGCCCAGAGCGAGCAGGGCACCCGCGCACTCGACCAGGTCGCGTGGCCACACCAGGTGGTAGCCACCGCGCTCGTTGCTGCTGTTGCCCCAGGGAATGCTCAGGCTGGCGACCATCGCGCCAGGGTGGATCTTGTCGCGGTGCACGTGCAGCACCATGGCCGAGATCGCCAGCTGTCGGGCCAGTTCGGGTTCGCGCCGGGCACACGCCGGAGCGGCGATCGTGGCGTGCCAGTTGCGCCAGTCGGACACCTGCTGCTCCCAGGCTGCAACGAAAGGCCGTACCAGCGCACCGACGGCCAGCGTGGTGGCTGCTTCCGGGCTGGCGCCAAAGGCGAGTGCAAGCGTGCACTCGCGTTGCAGTTCGCCGAGCAGCGCCACGTTTCCGGGTCCGGCACGGTCGTACTGCCAGCGCATTGCGTCGTGGCGATCGAAATCCTGCCACCCGTCGCTGGCGCCCACATGACCAACGCTGGTCCGGCCAAACGCATCGCACTGTCTGCTGTCGGCCGCTGCCAGCGCCAGCCAGGTCGATGCTGACCCGTCGCGGCCTGCGCGCAGCACGCGGCGCGTGCCGTGAGTGACGGTTTCCGCCACGTTGTCGTAGCCACTGCCGTCGATATGCGATGCGAGCAGCACGTAGGGGCGCAGTGTTGTGTCGCCTGCGAGCGAGACTTCGAGCAGCAGCGCGTCGCGCTGCGGATCGCCAGCGATGCGCAGCGTCAGCGTGAAGCGTTCGTGCGTGTGCACGATGTGTGCGGCGGGAATGCCGGGCGTCGGGGTCTCGAGGCGATAATTGCCGAGGCGTTTGACTTCGCACCAGAAGCCGGTGTCGTCGGCGACGATGAAGCCGAGATCACGGATCTGCGGCATGTCCACCCGCGGAAAGTAGACTTCGTTCACGATGCCGTGACCGATCGTGAACCACAGCCGCGCCGGGCCGAGCGAGCAGCCGACCAGGTCCTTGGCGCTGCTGGTCCAGCTCGGCGAGATGCCGGGGCTGCCTGGCGCAAACCTGCTGTCGCTCATGCCTCGTTCCTCGTCGGCGCTGCAGCCGGCCGATGCCAGCCTCCACAGGACGCGGTCATCGTATCGGCTTCTTGCGGTCCCCAGCTTCCCTGACAGTACGGGTACACGGGCAGCGACTGCTTCAGTGCCGGATCGACGATACGCCAGGCAGCCTCGACGCCGTCCTCGCGCGCGAACAGCGTGGGATCGCCTTTCAGTGCGTCGCCGATCAGTCGCTCGTAGGCGCTCATCTGTGGTCCGTGCTCGTTGCATGCGTAGAGCTCGACCGGCTCGCCGGTCATTGCGGTGCCGGCGTGCTTGCTGTTGGCACCGATCGCGATGGCCACGTGATCCGGGCCGAGGCGGAAACGGAAGTAGTTGCTGGCGGCCGCGGCCGCCGCACCGAAGACCTGTTGTGGCGGGTGTTTCAACTGCACCAGCACCTCGGTGGCGGTCGTCGCCAGCCGTTTGCCGGCACGAACGAAGATCGGTACCCCGGCCCAGCGCCACGAATCGAGATGCAGCCTGAGCGCGACGAAAGTTTCCACCTGCGAGTCTGCGTCGACGCCGTCTTCGCTGCGATAGCCTTCGTATTGACCGCGCACCATGTCGGCCGCTTCGAGCGGGCGGATCGAGCGAAATACCTTGACCTTCTCGTCGCGCAGCGCCTCCGCATCGCTACCGATCGGCGGTTCCATTGCCAGGTGCGCCAGTACCTGCAACAGATGGTTCTGCACCACATCGCGCAGCGCACCCACTTCCTCGTAGAAGCGGCCGCGCCCTTGCACGCCGAGATCCTCGGCCATGGTGATCTGGATGCTGGCGACGTAGTTGCGGTTCCAGACCGGCTCGAGGAAGGCGTTCGCGAAGCGGAAGTAGAGCAGGTTCTGCACCGCTTCCTTGCCCAGGTAGTGGTCGATGCGAAATACCGAACTTTCGGCAAACACACGGTGCAGCGCCAGGTTCAGCGCCTCGGCCGAGGCGAGATCACGGCCGAACGGCTTCTCGACCACGACGCGGGCACCCGCGGCGCAGC
>DAOLKH010000340.1:0-2714 GCA_035331685.1 Pseudomonadales bacterium | reverse complement strand
AACCAGCAGCAGGCCGCGGCGGACGCGCGCATCGTGGTGAACGGATTCACGGCGCACAGCGCCAGCAACACATTCAGGGATGTGCTGGAAGGCGTCACGATCACTGCATTGAAGGATCCCGCGGACCCGCTCGCCCCTGCGGTGGAAACGCTTGCGGTCGCAATGGATCGCGCCAGCGTGGCTGCACGCATCAGGTCCTTCGTGAACGGCTACAACGAGGTGGTCAAGACCATCCGCAACGTTTCGTCCTACGACAGCGCCACCAGAAAGGCCGGCGCATTGAACGGCGACGCGACGGTACGGGGGATCGGCTCGCAACTGCGCACGATCATCGGCACGCAGTCCGCAAATGCGGACGGCATCAATTCCCTGGCCAGACTCGGCATCACCACCCAGCGTGACGGCACGCTGGCGGTAGACAGCGGAAAGCTCGATGCGGCACTCGCGGCCAGCCCGACCGAGGTCGATCAGTTGTTTCGCGGTGCGGACGGAGTTGCCACCCGGCTTGGCAAGGCCCTCGATGGTTACCTGGATCGCGAGGGGATGCTGGCGAGCCGCACGCAGGGGTTCGACCGCCAGTTGGCACAGATCGGTACCGAACGGCAGAACCTGAACGTACGTCTCGAAAAGATCGAAGCACAGTACCGCAGCCGTTTCACGGCACTCGACGCGCTGGTCGGTCAACTGCAGAGCACCGGCTCCTATCTCGACACCCAGCTTGCCAATACTTCCAGCATCATCAGCGGTAACCGTAAATGAACCTCGTACTGACCCGGCCCGAGACAGTCACCGCCGTACGCACCCGCTTGCCGTCTGCGCTGCAGACGACGTGGGCACGCATCGATACGCTGCACGAGCGCATTCGCAACGCACTCACCGATGACGATTTCAGCGCGCTGACCGAACTGACAAGCGAGCACAAGCAAAACGTCATCGCACTGGCCGAAGCACTCGATGCAAGCAATGCCGATGCGGAATCACAGGTGGTGGTATTGCGGCAATTGCGCACCCGCAACGACGAACTGCAGGAACTGGCCGAGCGCAGTCTGGCTGCGGCAATGCATGCGTCTTCACACGCACACCAGCGTCACGCCAGCGTCAACGCCTACCAGTCGCAACAGCAACTGCCCTGAGCAGGCGCGATCGAGCGCCCTCAGCGCAGGAAGGAAAACAGCGACAGACCCGCGATCTTCGCCAGACTCTGCTGCGCTGCCTGCAGCACCAGCGTCTGGAAGGCCAGCCGGCTTGCAGCCTCCCCCAGATCCAGATCGACCAGGTCCGATGCCAGTTCGTCGTTGGCCAGGTCCACGCTCTGCTGTTCGCTGCGTGCCGCGTCGAGTCGTGCCAGCCGGGTACCGGCGGCTGCCCGCCCGCCATCGAGCGATTGCAATGCGAGGTCCAGATCACCGAGCGCCGTGGCAATGACGCGCTCACGATCGATTGCACCCTGCTGGGTATCGGGTGTGGCTCCCAGCCCCTGCGCAAGCCGCTGCACCGTCAACGCGATCGGCTGCGCATGGCGCGCCTCGAGAGTGAATTCGTCACCGGGTTGCGGGTTGCCGCTGATCGTGACTTCGACGCCGGCAACCGTGATCGTCAACCCGTTTCCGGGCGTGAACCCCGTCGGCGCAACCAGTTGCCCAAGGGCTCCGCTTGCGCGATCCACACTGCTTACAGCGTAGGTTCCTGGCGGATTCGGGAACGATACGACGATATCGTCCGGGTGCACGCCGGCGTACGCTGCCGGGTCGACTATATGCCCCACCGAAACCGTCGCACCACCGCCGTTGCCGGCACCCGCCCGTGCCACGAAAGTGGGAGCTGCCGTCGGCACGTCGACGAACAGTTTGCGTCCTGAATCGCGTGACTGCACGCTGATTCCCGCACCGATATCGATATGACGCGCCAGCTCGTCACCGTGGTACTCGATCTGTCCCGACGCCGCGGCGACGAACGGCAGCTGATCGGCCGCACCGCCTGCAAACAGGTAATCGCCGTTCGCAGTACGCGTATTGAACAGCGCCCGCAACTGCTCGCCGGCGCCGTTCAGAGCCGTCACGATGACTGCACGCTCGCTCACGCTCAGCGTGGCGTTGCCGGCCTGCATCGCCAGATCCTTGACCTCCAGCAGCACGTTTCCAACCGATTCCAGCACCGAATCCTGCTGGCGCAGGTCGCTCTCGGCGAGGTCGGCGTTGCGCTGGTACTGCGCACTCCTTGCCTTGTCCTGGCGGATCGCGAGTGCGATGGCGGCGGCGGCCGGGTCGTCTGCCGGTGACAGGACGCGCTTTCCGGCAGCAATCTGCTCCTGGGTACGTGCGATTTCGGTCTGCGCGCGCCCCATATGGCGTACGCCGGTGTCGAATATCTGAGCGGTCGAGATGCGCATGTGTGGCCTCCGTTCAGCGGAATGCAGCGAACAGAGCGTCCATCACCTGCCGCGCCACCGCAATCACCTGGGCGGAGGCATTGTAGGCCTGCTCGAAACGGATCAGGTTGGCCGCTTCCTCGTCCAGGTTGACCCCCGAGAGTTGCTCGCGACGCGCCCGCGTCTGCTCCAGCACCGCACTGCTCGATTCGCTGTCGATACGCGCCGCGCGGGTGGTGCTGGGACGGGATGTCGGTCCGGTATACCGGGAACGGTAGGTGGCCGGCGGCATCAGCCGGCCAGGGACGCCCCGTGGGTGCGGATGACCTCGGCGTAGTACCGGGCG
>DAOLKH010000339.1:0-2726 GCA_035331685.1 Pseudomonadales bacterium | reverse complement strand
GATGCACAGCGCAGCAGGGCCCTGACCGCGCTGGCATTGTTCGGCAGCGGGCAGGTGGGGCCGTGAGTGCGGTGCTGTCGCGTCGTGCACTGGTGTGGGTGCTGTTTGCGCTGTTGCTCGCGATCGGCCCGCACGCCATGCGTCTGCCGGCGTGGGTATTGCTGGTGGGGGCGATCGCGGTCGGCTGGCGTTACCGTGTGCACCAGGGGGCGTGGTCGTTCCCGGGGCGGGTAGTTCGGCTGTTGCTGGTGCTGATGGCATTCCTCGCAGTGGGCCTGCAGTGGCACGCTTTGCACGGACTCGAGCCAACGGTTGCGTTGCTGGTGATTGCCGCAGTGCTGAAGGCGATCGAGCTGCGCAGCCTGCGCGATTGCTTCGTGATCGTGTTCGTTGCGTATTTCCTGGTTGCCTGCCAGTTGTTGTTCGAGCAGGAAATGCCGTATGCAGCGTACGCGCTGCTGGCGAGCATCGGGGTCACTGCGGCACTCATCGCCTGCCAGCAGGGCGAGGCGGCGACGGGTTTCCCGCATCCGCTTGCGGTGGCCTCGCGCATGCTGCTGCAGGCGCTGCCGCTGATGCTGCTGTTGTTCGTGTTGTTCCCCCGCATCGCACCGCTGTGGTCGATTCCGCGTGACGGCACGGCTGCGCGCACCGGGCCGAGTGCAACGATGTCGCCCGGAGATGTGGTACGCCTTGGTGCCTCGCCCGAGCTGGCGTTTCGGGTGAGCTTCGATACCGCCGTGCCACCACCGCGCGAGTTGTACTGGCGTGGTCTGGTGCTGTCGGAATTCGATGGCAGGCAGTGGCGCCAGGGCGTGCTCGCGCGCATGGAGTCCGAATTTGCATTGGGTGGTGCATCGCATCCGGGCTTGCAACGTGCCCGGTGGCTGCCCGGCGGGCCCAGCAGCAGCTACGAGGTGATCCTCGAACCAAGCAACCAGCCGTGGCTGTACGTGCTTGGTTATCCGACGGGCTTCGATACGAGCTTGCGCCTTGGCAGCGACTACCGGTTGATGTACTCGCGCCCCGTGGTGCAGCGGCTGCGCTACCGGGTGCAGGCCGATCTTGCAGCAACGCTCGAACCCGAGCTCTCGCTGCTGCGCAGGCAGGCGGAACTGCAACTGCCGAAGGGCTTCAATCCGCGCGCACTCGCGCAGGCCTCGGCATGGCGTGCCGAAAGCGGCAGCGACGAGGCGTACATGGAGCGGCTGCTGCGCTGGTTCAATGAGGCAGGTTTCGTGTACACGCTGTCGCCGCCACGGCTCGGGCGCGACAGCGTCGACGAGTTCCTGTTCGGCGAGCGGCGTGGGTTCTGCGAGCACTACGCCAGTGCGTTCACCGTGCTGCTGCGCGCAGCCGGCATACCCGCCCGCGTCGTCGTCGGTTACCAGGGCGGTGAGCGCAACCCCTGGCAGGGCTATTTGCTGGTGCACCAGTACGATGCCCATGCCTGGAGCGAGGCGTGGCTGCCCGGTCGTGGCTGGGTGCGCTTCGATCCGACCGCCGCAGTGTCGCCCGAGCGTATCGAAACGGGTGTTGGCGATGCGCTTGGTGCCGAGTTCCTGGCCAGCAGCCCGTTGACCATCGAACGTTACCGCAACGTGCGCCTGCTCGGCTGGCTGCGCATGCGCTGGGATACGCTGGGTTATTACTGGGCACGATCGGTGCTGAACTACGACGGCGAACGCCAGAACCTCTTTCTCACTGGTCTGCTTGGCAGCATCACCCCGGCTCGGGTAGTGGCGTTGTTGCTGGGTTGTGGTGCGCTGGTCCTGCTGCTGGTTGCCGCCAGCCTGTTTGGCGTCCGGACGGCACGCGCACGCCGCGATCCCGTGCTTGCGACCTATTTGCGCGCCTGCGCGCGGCTGGCCGCGATCGGCGTGCCGCGTGAGACGGGCGAGGCGCCGTTTGCGTTTGCTGCGCGTGTCGGCAGTGCCAGGCCGGACCTTGGAGCAGCCTTCGCGGAGATCAGTTCGCGGTTTGCAACGCTCGCCTATGCCGAGCAGGGCAGGGAAGAGCGACGTCAACGTGCACGTGAACTGCAGGCCCAAGTGCGTGCTTTCAGGCCGCGCCGTCAGAAGTATTCGTGAGCGGCGTACACGGGCAGCGCTGACCGTGATCCCGTTGGTGGCCGTTCGAATCTTTCTCGCTACACTGGCGCATGTCCCTCGATGCGGATTCCGACATACGGCACCTGCTGAAAACATCGACTGTTCCGGAACACGGCATGACTTCGCACGCTCACTGGTCTTCGCGACTGGGCTTCATTCTTGCAGCGACCGGCTCTGCGGTCGGCCTTGGCAATATCTGGAAATTTCCGTACATGGTAGGGGCGAGTGGTGGCGCTGCCTTTGTGCTGGTGTATCTGGCCTGCCTTGCTGCCATCGGGCTGCCGATCCTGCTTGCCGAGTGGCTGCTCGGACGCCGTGGGCAGAAGGATCCGATCAGCACCATGGCGGAAGTCGCTCGCCAGGAGCGGCGTTCGGCGGGATGGGGCGTGGTGGGTGCAATCGGTGTGCTTGCCGCATTCCTGATCCTGTCCTTCTACAGCGTGATCGGTGGCTGGTCGCTCGCCTATACCTTCGATGCGCTGCGCGATGCCTTTGAAGGTTTCGACGCCGAAGGTGCAGGCCAGTTCTTCGAGGGGCTGCTCGCAAATCCGGGCGCACAACTGACGTGGCATTCGATCTTCATGGCGCTGACGATCGGGATCGTCGCGCGAGGGG
>DAOLKH010000338.1:0-2727 GCA_035331685.1 Pseudomonadales bacterium | reverse complement strand
CGCGGATCGTGGCGGTCGTCGCTCCGTTCGGCAGCGCATCGACCGTGGCGAAGACGTGATCGTCGGGGTGAACAAGTACCGTCTTGCCAGCGAGGAGTCGGTGGAAATCCTCGAAATCGACAACCGTGTGGTGCGCGAGGCGCAACTCGATCGTCTTGCACGGATCCGGGCGGAACGGGATGCGCAGGCGGTACAGGAAGCGCTCGATGCGCTGGCACACGCAGCGAAATCCGGCGAGGGCAACCTGCTCGATCTGGCGATTCGGGCTACGCGGTTGCGTGCCACCGTTGGCGAGATATCCGACGCGCTGGAGCGCGAATGGGGCCGGTACAGCGCCAGCGCGAACACCATTTCGGGTGTTTATGGTGCTGCCTTTGGCAAGGACGAGGACTGGGTGGCGCTGCACGACGATGTCGAGGCGTTCGTTACACGCCATGGACGACGTCCGCGCATGCTGGTATGCAAGATGGGCCAGGACGGGCACGACCGCGGTGCCAAGGTGGTGGCTACCGCCTTCGCCGACGTGGGTTTCGATATCGATCTGTCCCCGATGTTTTCCACGCCCGCCGAAGTGGCGCGCCAGGCGATAGAGAACGACGTGCACGTGATCGGCGCGTCCTCGCTGGCAGCGGGGCACAAGACGCTGGTACCGGAGCTGATCGAGGAACTGCGGCGTCAGGGGGCGGGCGACATCGTGGTGATTGCCGGTGGCGTGATACCGCGCCAGGACTACGAGTATCTGTATGCGGCGGGTGTTACCTGCGTGTTTGGTCCCGGTACGCGCATCCCGCAGGCGGCGCGCCAGGTGCTGAACGCAATCGAAGCAGCGGGCTGAGCACGGACGTGGCGGCTATCGACATCGATGCACTGCGCAGCGGCCAGCGGCGCGCGCTTGCCAAGGCGATCACGCTGATCGAGAGTTCGCGGCAGGACGACCGGGCCGCGAGCCAGGATCTGCTCGAACGTGTGCTGCCATACACCGGGCAAAGCATCCGTATCGGCATCAGCGGCATTCCGGGTGTGGGCAAGTCGACCTTCATCGAGGCATTCGGCATGGAACTGGTTCGCGGCGGTCATCGCGTCGCGGTACTGGCCGTGGATCCGAGTTCGCCGGTGGCCGGCGGCAGCATCCTCGGTGACAAGACGCGCATGGAGACCCTGGCGCGCGAAGAGGCTGCGTTCATCCGTCCATCCCCATCGCAGGGAGCGTTGGGCGGTGTCGCGCACAAGACGCGCGAGACCATGCTGCTTTGCGAGGCAGCGGGGTACGACGTCATCCTCGTGGAGACCGTGGGCGTGGGCCAGTCCGAGTACGAAGTCGCTGCGATGGTCGATTTCTTCCTGGTACTGATGCTGCCGAACGCCGGTGACGAGTTGCAGGGAATCAAGCGCGGGATCATGGAACTCGCCGATGCGCTGGTCGTGAACAAGGCCGACGGCGAAAGCGTCGGGCTTGCCCAGCGCACGCGGCGCCACTACCAGAACGCAATGAACCTGCTCTCGCACAGCGGATTCTGGGTGCCGCGTGTGCTGACATGTTCCGCGACCGAGAACCGGGGCATCGCAGAAGTCTGGGAAATGATCGGGGAGTACCGCAGCGGCGCCGAGGCGAGTGGCGAACTGCAGCGCAAGCGTGCACTGCAGAACGCGCAGTGGCTGCGCCGGCTGATCAGCGAGCTGCTCGAGCAGCGGTTTCGCACCGACCCGCGTGTACGCGATGAACTGCCGCGCTTCGAGGAACGTGTGGTGCGTGGTGAAATGACGCCGTACGCGGCTGCCGTGCGGCTGCTGGGCAGTGCCTGAAGCAGGTTTTCCGACGCTGCCCGCCCATTGCCTCACTTGCGACCGCGCAACCCCTTTTCCATCATGATCCGGGTTGCGATTTCCTCGACCGACATGCGGGTCGAGTTCAGGTAGGGAATGCGGTGCCGGCGCAGCATGGCCTCGCACTGGCGCACCTCGTCCTCACACTGGCGCAGTGAGGCGTAACGACTCCCGGGGCGGCGCTGTTCGCGGATTTCGGCCAGGCGGGGCGGGTCGATCGTGAGTCCGAACAGGCGTTCCTGATGGCGCGTCAGCACCGGAGGCAGACGCATGGATTGCAGGTCATCGTCGGTGATCGGATAGTTGGCGGCGTGCACGCCGAACTGCATTGCCAGGTAGATGCACGACGGGGTCTTGCCGCTGCGCGATACGCCGACCATGATCACATCGGCTTTCGCATAGTCGCTGCCGCTGGCGCCGTCGTCGTTCGCCATCGCGTAGTGCACGGCGTCGATGCGTGCGTGATAGATGTTGCTCTGCGGGTCATGCACGCGCCCGACCGTGAACGTGGACGGCGCACCGAGCGCCTGTTCGAGCGGGGCCAGGAAGGTCGAAAAGATGTCGAACATCGCGCCCTGCGAAGAAGAGATGATCTGACGCAGGCGCTGGTCGATCACGGTGTCGAATACGATCGGACGCTCGCCGTCGCGAGCTGCGATGGCGTCGATGCGTGCAACCGCGTTATGGGCGCGCTCCTCGGTGTCCACATAGGGCAGGCGCACGAAGTCGAAGGCGACGCCCTCGAACTGCGCCAGCAGCGCCTCGCCGAGCGTCTCGGCCGTGATGCCGGTGCCATCGGAGATGAAGAAAGCGGTTCTTTTCATGGTGCTGTCCGGGTGACTCGCAAGGCAGATTCTGCCATGTTAGCGGCCCGCAGTGATCGGGATCTTGTTCAGGGAGGCA
>DAOLKH010000337.1:0-2729 GCA_035331685.1 Pseudomonadales bacterium | reverse complement strand
GCGGGCGTCCGTGGCCGCTGCTGACCGGTGAGCGCGGCCACTACGAACTGCTGGCAGGGCGTGACCCGTTGCCCTATCTGCACGCGATGATGGCGATGGCCAGCCGCGGCGGGATGCTGCCCGAGCAGGTCTGGGACACCACCTCGATTCCCTCACGCAGGCTGTCGCCGGGGCATCCCAGCGGTTCCGCGATGCCGCTCGCCTGGGCGCACGCCGAGTTCGTGAAGCTCGCTCTTTCGGTGCACGGCTCGAAGCCGTGGGATTGCCCGGCCAGCGTCTGGCAACGCTACCGTGGACAGCAATCAGCCCCACGGCGCGGCGTCTGGCTCGAACAGGCACCGACGATGCGCATCGGCGTGGGCAGCGATGCGTTGCTGTGCCTGCGGGAACCCGCCCTGGTGCACTGGGGAATCGACGGCTGGCACGATACGACCGACATCCGCACGCACCCGGTCCCCGGACTCGATGTCCATGTCGCCGTGCTGCCGAGTGCCAGTCTGCATGCGGGACAACGCATCGACTTCACGTGGCGACACCAGGAATCGGGCGAGTGGGTCGGTGTCGATCATCGCCTGGACCTGCTCGACGACGGCCCCGACATGCAAGGAACCACCCCATGAACAGACAGACCCAGATCGCTCGCGCCGAACGTTTCCGCGCACTGCACGACCGCCGCGAAGTGCTGTTGCTGCCGAACGCCTGGGATGCAGGCAGCGCACGCATGCTCGGTGATCTCGGTTTCGGCGCGGTCGCAACGACCAGCGGCGGTGTCGCGTGGTCGCTCGGCTACGCGGACGGCGAACACACGCCACTCGGCGAGGTACTGGCTGCGATGCGACGCATCGTGCGTGCATCGGAGTTGCCCGTCAGCGTGGACTTCGAAGGCGGTTACGGCCGCACACCGGAAGACGTGACCGCGAACGTGCGCGAACTGATCGATACCGGCATCGTCGGCATCAATCTGGAGGACGGCATTGCGCACGTGTCGCTGCGGGAGGTCGACGATGCGCGCCAGCGCATCGCAGCGGCGCGCGAGGCGGCTCGCAGCAGCGGGGTACCGCTTGTCATCAACGCCCGCGTCGACGTCTGGATGACCGGCTCCGAAGCGAGCGAGGCAGAGCGCATCGAGGAAGCCGTGCGGCGCGCGCGCGCGTACCTGGCTGCCGGCGCCGACTGCATCTACCCGATCGGGCTCACCGACCGCGACACGATTGCGACCCTGGTCAGCGCGCTGGATGCTCCGATCAACGTCGGCACCTTCCCGGGTCTGCCGGATCTTGCCGAACTGCGGCGCATCGGTGTCGCGCGCGTCACCACCGCAACGCTGCTGGCTTCGGCGGCACTGTCGGCCGCACGCGACGCCGCGATGACCATGCGTGACAGCGGTCGCTTCGATACACTCGCTGCCTCATTCACCTACTTCGACGCCCAGCGTCTGTTCGGCCACTGAGCGGATCGACAAGGAACCGGGCACACGTCGCGGCTGCCAGCTGACCGGTAGCCGCACTTCGTTTCAGGACTTGTTCTTCAACGGACAGGTATTCATGCCGAACGGCAGGTAGGCCGGACAGAAACGGAATACCCCGGTGAGCACCGGGACCACCCCGATCCAGCCCCACCAGCCGATGGTGCCGGTCACGGCCAGGGTGATCAGCACCAACCCGATCACGATGCGAACGCTACGATCGATTCCGCCTACATTGGCTTTCATGGCAACCTCCTGGTGAGTCTCGAAATGTGCGCGCTCGTGCAGCGTAGCATCTCTGGCGCCAGCAGCGCTGCTTGAACGCAAGCAAGCTGGACGAACTGGCATGACGCTTGTCATCATGCCCGGAGGCCGCGCTCCCGAATCCCGTGCCCGACGGAGTACATCATGCTCACACGCCTTGCCATACTGGCGATTGCGCTACTCGCAGCAGCCTGCGCGAAGACGGAGGAGGAAAACGTGCAAAGCCTGCCACCATCCGTGGTCAGGGCGATCGATGCATTTGCAGAGGAATGCGCAGCAGCCGGCGGTGTGGCGAACACCCGCGACGCAGCGCGCCGGGTCGACCTGAACGGCGACAGGCGAGCCGACTTCGTTGTCTACGCAGGATGGATCCCCTGTGACAATGCGCTCGGTGTATTCGGTGATCGGACGAAAGTTCTGATGGTCTTTGCCGGCGACACCGGTGGCGACGCGCAGCAGGCATTCAGCGATGACGTATACGACGTGACAGTCGAAACCCGCGATTCCCGGCAAGAATTGTGGCTGACGACATCCGGGGAAGAGTGCGGCCGCACGCAGGCTGCAGCCTTTGCCGACGAAACATTCTGCGACCGCCAGCTCGTCTGGACCACGGCTGGCCGGTTCGAACTCGCCCCCCTGGACGCCGCCCGTCTGCTGAAGTGATCAGCACCTGCGTGTTGGATAATCCTCCCCGTAACCGGGGATTCCGGGTCGTCAACCAGGCTGCAGCGCGAGTGCGGCCGCTTTGATCTGCGTCAGCAACGCCTTCTGGCCCCGGTAGATCCAATAGATGCCACCCAACCCGATGCCCGCCATGATGATCGCCGAACCTATGTTGCCATTTGTCATGTCATAAAAACCCACCGCGATAAAAATCGCGGTAACGATCAACAGCATGTTGTAGAAAGGCGGTCCGGCAAGATCATTCACCGGTTTACGGATCACGTGGATCGCACCGGTATCGTGGTTGACGATACCCAGATACGGGCCTTCGGCCTTG
>DAOLKH010000336.1:0-2729 GCA_035331685.1 Pseudomonadales bacterium | reverse complement strand
CGATGGTGGTCGACATCGGTGGCGGAACCACCGAGATCGCGATCCTGTCGCTGAACGGGGTGGTGTATTCGGATTCGGTGCGCATCGGTGGAGACCGCTTCGATGAGGCGATCGTGACCTATGTGCGCCGCACCTTCGGCAGCCTGATCGGGGATGCGACCGCCGAGCGCATCAAGCAGGAGATCGGTTGTGCGATGCCGGGCAGCGAACTGCGCGAGATCGACGTGCGTGGCCGCAACCTGGCCGAGGGCGTGCCGCGCTCGTTCACGCTGACCAGTGATGAGATCCTCGAGGCGTTGCAGGAGCCGCTGAACATCATCGTGCAGGCGGTCAAGGGAGCGCTGGAGCAGTCGCCGCCGGAGCTGGCGGCCGACATCGCCGAAACGGGCATCGTGCTCACCGGCGGCGGTGCTTTGCTGCGTGATATCGACCGCCTGATCGCACGCGAAACCGGTTTGCCGGTGATCGTTGCCGAGGACCCGTTGACCTGTGTGGCACGCGGTGGTGGCAAGGCGCTCGAGATGATGGACCGCCGGCGTCTGGAGCTCCTGTCCTCGGAATGAGGGGCGCGCGGTCACCGCGTGGGCGGCCAGCGAGGGGGGGGGATACGCGATAAAACCCATATTCCGCAGCGGACCGTCGCTGAGCGTGCGACTCGGGGCGCTCCTGCTCGCCTCCGTGGTGCTGATGGTGGCGGACGGTCATTTCGGCGTGCTCGCGCCGGTGCGCAGCGTCGCTGCCGATGTCGCTCTGCCAATGCACTGGTTGAGCTCGGCGCCGCAACGGCTGTTCGAATGGCTGCGCGAGATGCTGGTCACGCGTGAGACGCTGCTCGAGGAGAATCGGACGTTGCGCGCCGAAGCGCTGGTGTTGCGTGCGCGCAACCAGCGACTGGCGGCGATTGCGGCCGACAACGTGCGCTTGCGCGAACTGCTCAACTCGACCGCAGTACGTGACGAACGTGTGCTGGTGGCCGAGATCATCGGCGTCTCGCCCGACCTTGCCAGCCAGACCGTGGTGATCGACAAGGGCAGCAGTCATGGCCTGTTGCCCGGGCAGGCAGTGATCGATGCCTACGGCCTGTTCGGACAGGTGATCGAGGTGAGCCGGTTCAGCTCGCGTGTGCTGCTGGTCACCGATGCCATGCATGCGTTGCCGGCACAGGTGGTGCGCAGTGGTGCGCGTGTGATCGTCGAGGGCGATGGACGTATCGACATGCTGAACGTCGACCATGTCGCTCCCACGATGGACGTGCGCCCGGGGGATCTGCTCGTGAGCTCCGAGCTGGAGCAGCGCTTCCCGGGAGGGTATCCGGTCGGTGTCGTCGAATCCGTGGTCAACGATCCGGGCAAGCCGTTTGCGGTGGTGCAGGCACGCCCCAGTGCCCAGCTCGACCGCAGTCGGCACGTCCTCGTGGTGATCGCGCTGGCGGCATCCGGTGCGCCGGGATCCGGAGAGTTGCCAAAGGACGCGGGTGGGTCGGAGCCAACCGGATTGCCCTCTGCCGGCGATGCAGCGTCGCCGTGAGTGCCGACACGCAGCATCCGCAGCGTCTGCTGCTCGCGGCATCGATCGTCGCGGCTCTGCTCGGCGCCATCTTTCCGTTGCCGGCGTGGCTGGCACCGGCGCGCCCGGACTGGCTGGCACTGCTGGTTGTCTACTGGATACTGCGGGTTCCACACGGTTTCGGCATCGTGGCAGCCTGGTCGATCGGCCTGTTGCTGGATATGCTCGCCGGTGGCCTGATCGGGCGCAACGCGCTGGCGCTGGCGGTGGTGGCCTATGTCGCGTCGCTGCTGCGTCACCGTCTGACCCACTACACCCTGGCGCAGCAGTCGGCCGTGGTGTTGATCCTGTGCGTCGTGGACCAGATCCTTGTCGGCTGGGTGCAGAGCCTCGCAGGGCATCCGGCGCAGAGCCTCGTCTTCCTGATGGGCAGCCTGACGGCGGCGTTTTGTTGGCCACTGATTAGCCCGTTATCCCCGCGTGACCGTTCGCTGGATGGTTGGCGAGCCTCGCACTGAGCACCAACAGCATGGATGAGGGACCGAATTCACTGCAGAGCGCGAGTCAGGCCGATTTCTGGCTGGCTTCGGTGTCGCCGCGGCGCCGCGAATTGCTGCAGCAACTGGGCTATCGCTTCGTGTTGCTGCGGGTGGACGTCGACGAATCACCGCTTGCCGGTGAAGAGGCCGCCGCACTGGCATTGCGTCTGGCGGTGTGCAAGGCGGGCGAGGGTGCACGCCGGGTCGCGGCAACCAGCCCACTGCCGGTACTCGGTGCCGATACGGTGGTTGCCGTCGATGGCCGGGTACTCGGCAAGCCAGCGACGCGTGACGAGGCGCTGCACATGCTGGGCCTGCTGTCGGGACGCACGCACAGCGTGCTGACCGCAGTGGCACTGGTGGTCGGCGGGCGGACGAGCACGGTCTGCAGCGAGACTCGCGTATCATTCAGGACGTTGACTGCAGCCGAAATGCTTCGTTACTGGGATAGTGGAGAGCCGCGCGACAAGGCGGGCGGCTATGCGATCCAGGGATTTGGCGCCGTGTTCGTGCAGCGCATCGAGGGGAGTTATTCCGGCGTGGTCGGCCTGCCTCTTTTCGAGACCGCACGGTTGTTGCAGGATGCCGGAATCGACGGCTGGCAGCGGGGATGGCCGCACAATGAGTGACGAGATACTCATCAACTCGACCCCCGTCCAGACCCGGGTGGCGGTGGTGGAAAGC
>DAOLKH010000335.1:0-2739 GCA_035331685.1 Pseudomonadales bacterium | reverse complement strand
GCATTCGCGGCAATCTCGCGCGCCTTGCGGCTCTCGAGGTTGGTATAGAACACGAAGCCCGAGGCATCGCAGTGTTTCAGCAGCACCAGCCGTTGCGACGGCCAGCCACGCTGGTCGACCGTCGCCACCGCCATCGCGGTCGGATCACGCAGGCCAGCGTCGATCGCGTGCCGCAACCACGTCTCGAACTGGACGAATGGCGACGGGTCCAGATCCTTGCGGTGCAGCCCCGGCGCAAGGTACTCGCGGCGGAAGTCTTCGAGGTCCATCAACGGCGCTCCGGTACTGGCATGCGGGAGGGCGCAGGAGGTTAGCAAAGATCGGGGCGGTCAGGCGCTCAGCAACAGCGCCAGGAAGCCCGAGATCACGATGCCGTCGAAGGTGCCCGCTCCGCCGATGCTGAGCATGCCGACACTGCGGCGGTCGAGGTCGCGCAGGTGCAGCACATCGGCGCCGACCAACGGACCGAGCACTCCGGCGCAGAACGCCACCGACGGTGCGTGTGCGTGCACAAGGAGTTGCGCCAGCAGCGCGGCCAGGCAGCCCGGCACCAGCGCCGGCAGCAGGATGCCGAGGCCGGCTACCGGCCGTGCCAGCCGATGACAGACGCCGATGTTGACCACAATCACAACCAGCGCCATCGCGATCGCCGCGCTGTCAGCCCTCGCGAACAGGCGCACTAGTTCATAGCCGACGATCAGCACCGGCAGGATGCAGCCACCTACGTTCAGCGCGACCACCTGCTGCGCATCCGCATGCAGCACACGCGGTACCAGACGCTCGATGCCGAACAGCGCCTGCTGCTGGTATTCGATCACCCGGGCCCCGGTGGTGCGTCGCCACACCGGCACGTTGAACATGCTGCCGAGAAAGATCCCGATCACCAGCAGCAACGCGATCCGCGGCGAAAGCCCCAGCGCCAGCAGCCCCCCGATCATCGCGTCTGCCAGCAGGAACGGCAGCAGCAACAGCGCGACCAGCACGACCATCAGCGCAAGAATCCCGGCGCGCATCGATCTCCCTCCCATTCGCATCGCGTCCGCCAGCGCCGGTTACAGCCCCTGCGTGCTGAACGCTCGGATGCCGCTCAGAACGCCATGCCGAGCGGCAGGTCCTGGCTCCACGCAAGCCGCAACTCGCGTTCGGCAAAGAACAGCTCGCCACGTTCGCGCACGATCAGGTCACGGTAGCGGATCGCCATGTCGAGCTTCCACGACGCATCGTCGCGCAGATAGACGTGCGAGGCGATGCAATAGGTTTCACCGCGCCACTCGTCCGTGCCCACCCACTCCCCGAGCTGGTTGCCGACGAAATGGAAGGTGCTCTGGTACTGGCGCAATTGCTCCATGCTGCGCTGCACCTCATCCAGCGTCACCATCGCGTACCCCGGCCCGCTGATGCGGATCGAGGGCAGCATGATCGTACCGAGTTCATCGAAGCGCCGATCGTCGATCAGGCTCGCGTAGCGGTGTGCAAGACGCAGGGTGTCATGACTCATCTGGCATCCTCGTGCAGGTTTCGCGCAAATTAACGGCGAATGGCCGCGAAGGCAAACCTGACGCCGCAGATCACGCAGGAGCGAGCTACCGCTCGTAGGGGCGAGCCGCCGCTCGCCCGTACGGATAATGCCCCGGCTGTAGCATCCCGGAGCTCGTAGGGGCGAGCCGCCGCTCGCCCGTACGGATCGGATGCTTCAATGAGGCCGCAGCGAAACGCTGCGGATCACATCCGTTACGCCTGGCCAGGCGGAGCGAACCCGCCCGGAAGCCATGCGGAACAAATGATTGCTTGATGTCATTGGTCGGAGTGAAAGGATTCGAACCTTCGACCCCTGCCTCCCGAAGGCAGTGCTCTACCAGGCTGAGCTACACTCCGATGGGTCTTGCGCTGCGGCGTGCCTGTACGCGCGGGCGGCATTGTAATGGAAACTTCCTGCAGGCGATACACGTGTGAACGCCGTGTGAACGCCGTGCAGGCGCCCTCAGGCATGCACGTCGAGCAGTGCGCCGATGAGGCTGTTGCCAGCTTCGACGACGCGTGCCGACGCGGCGACCTGCAGCTCGGCAACACTCAGGTCCACCATCGCTTCGACCAACCCGGCCGGCTCGCGGGAGACACTGCCTGCAGCGATACGCGCACCCGCATCCTGCGCGCGCCCCATCCCTTCGCGGATTCCGTTCCATCCGGCCTGGCTCACCGATGTCGTATTCATACAGCTCGTCTCCCCGTTGCGGCGTTCTGCGACGATGGCAGCGCGAGCCCCGACTCCATGCTGAAACTCGAAGCGCCCGCGGATCCATCACGGTCGAGCATAGTCTACACACGACGCGATGGCGGCGTCGTGAACGACTCGACATCAGGCGCGATCCCGCAGCAACGGACTCAGGTCGAGTCGCGGTGCCACAAGTTCGGCCGTGATCCCTGCCTGCCACGGGATCAACCCCAGGCGCGGTGCGCCGAGCAGCGCATCCAGCGTGGCAACATTTTCCTCGATGCACGGCATGCCCGGCTCGATCACGTTGGCGACCCACCCCGCAAGCCGCAGCCCATCGGCGCGGATCGCCTCGGCGCTGAGCAACGCATGGTTCAGGCAGCCGAGCCGTATCCCGACCACGAGCACCACCGGGAAGCCAAGCAGACGTGCAAGATCGGCCAGCGTCTCGCTGTCGGCGAGCGGAACGCGCCAGCCACCGGCACCTTCCACGACCACGAAATCGCACGCGCGCTGCAACGCGGGTT
>DAOLKH010000334.1:0-2748 GCA_035331685.1 Pseudomonadales bacterium | reverse complement strand
CCCCGCTTGCGGCGCGTCGCGCTGCACGCTGCGGTGACGGCTTCGTGCCCGGCATGATGGGTCTGTGGGAGACCTATGCGGCAAGCTGCGCCGAACTTGGCAGGCAGGCCGGAGCGGAGCCGGTGTTCGGACCGCTGGCCATCTTCGTCAGCGAGGATCCCGAATCCACCTGGCAGCGCATTGCACCGCACGCGATGCACGAAACCAACTGCTACGCACGCTGGTACCGCGAAGGCGGTGTTCCGGGCCCCTACGGCCATTTCGACAGCGCGGATGCGCTGCGCGCGAGCGGCCTCTACCAGGTGTTGACGCCGGAGCAGTGCCTCGGGCTCGCGCACGCACTCGGCCCGTCGGCGCAGCTGTACGTACACCCGCTGCTCGCCGGAATCGACGCTGAAATCGGCCGCGAAACCCTGCACCTGCTCGGTGAGCGCGTGCTGCCGGCCCTGCGCGAACAGGAGAAAGGCCGCTGATGAGCGTGCATCGCCGTACCAAGATCGTCGCGACTCTCGGCCCTGCCAGCAGCTCGGAGCAGACCATTGCCGCGCTTGTCACCGCCGGGGTCGATGTGTTCCGGCTGAATTTTTCGCACGGCCGGATCGAGGAGCACCGGGCACGCGCTCGACTGGTGCGCGAACTCTCCGAACGCGCCGGACGCGAGGTGGCGCTGCTCGGCGACCTGCAGGGACCGAAGATCCGTATCCGCTGCTTCCGCGACGGAGCGGTGGAACTGGCAGAAGGCGCGGCATTCACGCTCGACTGCGACCTCTCCGATCAGGACGGAGACCTGCACGCAGTCGGGGTGGATCTGCCGACACTGCCCGAGTCCGTGGGACCAGGCGACGTGCTGCTGCTCGACGACGGTCGCATCCGCCTCGTCGTCGACGCGGTGCGTGGACGTCGCGTGGAATGCACGGTACGCATGGGTGGCCGGCTGTCGGACCGCAAGGGTCTCAACCGGCTCGGTGGCGGACTGTCGGCTCCGGCGCTGACCGATCGCGATCGCGACGATATCGCGCATGCTGCCGAACTCGGTCTGGATTACCTTGCGGTGTCGTTTCCGTTGAGCGCGGCCGATATCGAATGCGCCCGCAGCCTCGCCGAGGCCGCCGGTTGTCACGCGCGCATCATCGCCAAGATCGAACGCGCCGAGGTGGTGCACGACGAGGCGGTACTCGATGCGATGATCGTCGCGGCCGACGGCATCATGGTCGCGCGTGGCGATCTGGGCGTCGAGGTGGGTGATGCCGAGCTGATCGGCATCCAGAAGCAGCTGATCCGCAAGGCACGCCGTGCCGACCGGGTAGTCATCACCGCGACGCAGATGATGGAGTCGATGGTGTACAACCCGATTCCGACCCGCGCCGAGGTCTTCGACGTGGCAAATGCGGTGCTCGACGGTACCGATGCCGTGATGCTGTCGGCCGAATCCGCGAGCGGACGCCACCCCGTGGAAGCCGTGACTGCAATGGCGACGACCTGCCTCGGCGCGGAAACCTACCCTGACGTGCGCCGCTCGAGCTACCGGGTGGATCGCGCCTTCACCCGTATCGACGAGGCGATCGCGATGGCAGCCGTATACGCGGCAAACCACCTCGAACGCGTCGTCGGCATGGTGTGCCTGACGGAATCCGGCACCACCGCGCTGCGTATGTCGCGTCTCGGTTCCGGGTTGCCGATCTACGCGCTGAGCCGTCACCCTGAAGTCATACGCCGCATGTGCCTGTACCGTGGCGTACGGCCGTTGCTGTTCGACTACACCGCGAGTGCAAGCGGTGAAATCGCGAGGGATGCGGTCCACGTGCTCGAGCGGCACGGCCTGGTCACACGCGGGGAGCGGCTGATCGTGACTCACGGGGATCTGATGGGCGTCGGCGGCTCGACCACCACGCTGAAGATCCTGGAACCGTAGGTCGGCATTCATGCCGACGTTGCCTTCGACCGACGGGCACGAACATCCGTCGGGTTGAAACCCGACCCACGCGGAGTGGCGTCCCGCCCGTAGGTCGGCATGCATGCCGACAGCGACGTCGTCGGGCTGAAGCCCGACCCACGCAGAGTGGCGTCCCGCCGTAGGTCGGCATTCATGCCGACAGCGACGTCGTCGGGTTGAAACCCGACCTACGGCCTGTCGGCGCTGACCACCCACATCGCGTAATACGAATGCGCTCCACCGAAGGCGTGTCCCAGCGCGAGCCGTGCGCCGTCGACCTGATGCTCGCCGGCCATCCCGCGCACCTGCAATGCGGCTTCGCCGAAACGCAGCATCCCGGAAGCGCCGATCGGGTTCGACGACAACACCCCTCCCGACGGGTTGATCGGAATATCGCCATCCATCGCGGTCGCACCCGCCTCGGTGAGTTTCCAGCCCTCACCTTCGTCACAGATACCCAGCGTCTCCAGGTACATCGGCTCGTACCAGCTGAATGGCACGTAAAGTTCTGCCACGTCGATCTGGCGGCGAGGATGCGTGATTCCCGCCTTCGAGTACACGTCCTTCGCGCATGCAATCAACGACTTCGGATGGATATTGTCCTTGCCTGCGTACATCACCCCGTCGGCACGCGTCGAGCTGGCAACGATCCACGCCGGCGGGTTCGGCGAACGCCCGGCGAGCTCCTCGTCCGCAATCACCAGTGCACACGCTCCGTCCGAAGAGGGACAGCTCTCGAGAAAGTGCAGCGGCTCCCAGAGCATCGGTGACTGCTGCACCATCGCGATATCGATATTCGGTATCTGCAGATGCGC
>DAOLKH010000333.1:0-2748 GCA_035331685.1 Pseudomonadales bacterium | reverse complement strand
CAGCGCGCTGGATGCCGCGGACATCGCGTGGTTCGTGCGGGATTCGGGAGCGCGGGCGCTGTTCCTGTCGGCCTCGCAGCGGGCGCAGGCAGCCGGGCTGGCGACACTGCTGGGTGCCGGCGTGGAGCGCTTTGCGGTCGAGGGCAGCATCGACGGCTGGCGCGACTACGAATCGAGCAGCGCGCGTTTCCCCGCCGAGCGACTGTCCGACGAAAGTTCGGGTGCCGAGCTGGTGTATGTGCGGGAGAACGGCGGTGCGCCGAGAGCAATCCGGGCGCGGTTGAATTCCCGGCCGATCGAGGAACTGCCGTCGTTCGTGCAACTGATTGGCGCCCAGTACGATTTTTGCGCCGATTGCGTGTTCCTGTGCACGGCGCCGCTGCATGCCGAGGCATCACTGGGCTTCTGCATGGCGATGCAGCGCTACGGCGCCACCGCGATCGTGATGGAGCGTTTCGATCCGCAGTGGGCGCTGGCGCTGATCGACCAGTACCACGTCACCCACTCGCTGTGGCCGACGCCGATGCTGGAGCAGATGCTGCAGCTCCCCGCGTCGACGCGACACCTGTTCGACCTTGCGAGTCATCGTGTGGCGATCCATGCCGTTGCGCCGTGTCCGCCGGCAGTACGGCAGCGGATCAGCGAATGGTGGGGGCCGATCCTGCACGACTACCATGCGCACCTGACGGCCGGTTCCTGAGGCGCGGCCTGGGCGGGTTCCATCGACAATGACGGGAGATCCGGTTTCCATGCACAGCGCACCCAATGCCGGGCTCCGCGTCGACGCCAGCCTGCTGGTCTCGAATCCGAACGACGCCGGACCACTCGCACGCCGGCTCGAGGAGATGGGCTACGACGGCGCGTACACCTTCGAAGGGCGGCACGATCCGTTCCTGCCGCTCGCAGTCGCCGCGGGTACCACCAGCCGTCTGCAGCTCACCACCGGTATCGCGGTTGCGTTCGCACGCAACCCGATGCTGCTCGCGAACCTCGGCTACGATCTGCAACTGATGTCGGGCGGGCGTTTCATCCTGGGCCTCGGTTCGCAGGTGCGCGCCCATATCGAAAAGCGCTTCAGCGCAGCGTGGTCGCATCCGGCGCGACGCATGCGCGAGTTCGTGCTTGCGCTGCGCGCGATCTGGGACTGCTGGCAGAACGGTACGGCGCTCGACTTCCGTGGCGAGTTCTACACCCACACGCTGATGACGCCGGTGTTCACGCCAGGACCGAATCCGCACGGGTTGCCGCCGGTCTACCTCGCCGCCGTAGGGCCGCGGATGCTCGAGGTGGCAGGCGAGGTCGGCGACGGGCTGCTGGTGCATCCGTTCGCGACTCCGCACTTCATTGCGAGCGAGGTGCTGCCTGCGTTCGAGCGTGGCATCGCACTCGCTGGCGCGCCGCGTGCGGCACGCGCGGTGTCGTGCCAGGTGATCGTCGCCACCGGGCTCGATCGCAAGGAGCGCGAGCGCAACCTTGCGCAGGCGCGCGGACAGGTGGCGTTCTACGCATCCACACCCGCATACAGACCCGTGCTCGACGCGCACGGCTGGGGGGATCTGCAGCCGCGGCTGAATCTGCTGTCGAAGCAGGGCAAGTGGGCAGAGATGGGCGAGATGCTGAGCGACGAATTGGTGAACGAGGTCGTGGTGCACGGTTCGCCCGAGGAAGTCGGCGAGCGCCTGCGCGCACGTTGCGCGGGCTGGGCCGATCGGGTCAGTCCGGTGATCTACGCCGGCGATCTCGAGCTGCGAGCACGCCTGGTGCGGGCGATCAAGGGATGAAGCCGATGCGTGGTGAAGGCACGCGGCATGCGTACGCGGGCAATCCGATACGCCACCGGTTCGAGGTCGGCGGACTGCAACTGCTGGCGTGGGAGTGGCCCGGCAGCGGCGACCCGATCCTGCTCGTGCACGCGACCAGCTTTCATGGGCGCTGCTGGGACGCCGTGGTCGAGGCGATGCCGGGGCGGCGCGTGTTCGCACTCGACCTGCCGAGTCACGGTGGCAGCGAACGACGCGCACCACCGTACGACTGGCGTCGTTTCGGCGCGGACGTGCACGAGAGCGTGGTGGCGCTCGGGTTGCAGCGCGTGCTCGGGGTAGGGCATTCGCTGGGCGGTTACGCGACGCTGCTGGCCGGCGCCGCGGCGCCGGCCAGCTTTCGCGGGCTGGTGCTGGTGGACCCCGTGATCGTCGATCCGCAGGGACCGCTTGCGCAGCGCCGGGGGAACGCGGCCGAACACCCGGTCAGCCGGCGGCGTGACCGCTGGGAATCCCCGGAGGCGATGTTCGCAGCGTTTCGCAGCCGCAGTCCGTACGCAGGCTGGGAGCCGCGCGTGCTGCGCGATTACTGCGAACACGGGCTAGTGGCGGACCCGGACGGAGGTTTCCGTCTGGCGTGTCCGCCGCTGCTGGAGGCGGAGGTGTACTGCACGCTGACGATGGAGGGGATCATGGACGCGATCGCGGCAGTACGGGTTCCGGTCGACGTGATCCGGGCTCGCCCGCGCAGTCCGGATGACGGAGCATTCGACTTCGGGCCGTCGCCGACGTGGGAGAAGCTGGCCGCGCTGCTGGCCGACGGGCGCGACGAACAGCTCGTCGACTGTTCGCACTTCATTCCGATGGAGCGCCCGCGCTGGATGGCACAGCGCATTGCGCGTGCTGCCGACGGCATGCGTTGATGCGCGGGAGCGTCGCCGACGTGGGAGAAGCTGGCCGCGCTGCTGGCCGACGGGCGCGACGAACA
>DAOLKH010000332.1:0-2753 GCA_035331685.1 Pseudomonadales bacterium | reverse complement strand
GGGTGGTACGGGCGCTGTGGCCTGTGGGCCCGCGCCGGAGCCGCCGCGGCCGATGGCGCCGCCCGAGCTCACGGAGCCATCGCCGGCATCCTCGCTCGCTGCTGCGCCTGCTGCCGCCTCCCGGGCCGTTCGTGTCGAACCGTAGCCGGGGGAGTCTTCGCCGCCGGTATCGTGACCTGTGCCACGACCCGCGCTGGTGGCGCCTGCCCTGTTGGCGCCACCGCCGGCCTGCTCCGCGCGTTCGACTGCACGCGCACGCTCGCTGGCCAGCGTGCCGTCGAAGCGCTCCAGCGAGGCGCCCAGCTCACGGTCCAGCCGGGCGAGCTCGGTTGCGCTTGCACCGTAACCGCCAGCGCTGCCACCACTGCCCGACTGTCGTGCGCCGCCAGATTGCTGTGCGTCTGCCGTTTGCGCGCCACCGCTGCCGCCATCACTTGCTTGCTGTGCCGCAGGGCTCTGTGTGCCACCACTGTTGCCGCCAGTTTGCTGTTGTGCGGCCTCCGTCTGGGTGCTGCGGGCGTCCGCTGCACCTGGCCGTCCGCTTGCTGCGGTCTCGCCGCTGTCGGCGTCGTCTGCTTGCGTGGACGCTGTGGCTGCTGGTGAGCGGTGTTCACGCATCGCGTCGAGCGCAGCGTCGAGCACGTCCTGCTCGCTGCGGGCGTCACCGCTGGGCGGCTGTTCGGAATCCTCCAGGGTGATTTCCGGTTGTTTGCCCGACTCGGCTGCCGATGTGTCGGAGTCGGTAGCCCCCCCGGGTTGCGTTTCGGACTGCGTGCCGGGCCGCGCACCGGATGTTTTCGACGCCTGCGCCGCGTCCGATTCCGAAGCGCTGGCGCCTGGCGCGCCCTGCTGCGTTGCGCCGGCATCTCTGGACGACGAACTGCTGCGGCTCGATGCACCCTGGGATGTGGACGCCGAAGACGATGGCGCGCCCGCAGCAGGAGGCTGTGGCAGCGACGGCGGGGAGGTGCTGGTGGTCCTGCATCCGGCGAGTGCGAGCAGGCACAGCATCACCACCATGCGTGCATGCACGCCGTTCATTTTTCGTCCTTTCATGGTGTATACGAATACCGGTAGTCAACGTTCGTGGTCGCTACCGGTTGACCACTTTCGAAGCGTGGACGGAATGCGGTGGAGAGCACGCGCTTGCGCAGCCGCGAGATATCGCGGTCAGTCGCGGGCGGCGATGATTCGACGACCTGCACATCGGTCGCACGGCCATTCTCGTTCACGACGAAGCGGATCTTGATCCATGCCGTGTCGGTACGCGAACCGGGCACGTCGTCGAAGTCCACCGGCAGCTGTGGCAGCGGGAGGGGTCTGCCGAAAACCGTATCGCGCACCTGTGCGGCTCCGCTGCCGGAATGTTCACCTTGTGCCCAGGCTTGCTGGTACAGGCGCAGGGCACTCTGGCGGCGCGCGAACAACTGATGCCAGTCGGCGAGTTCGGCGAGTGCCTCGCTGCGTTCCAGTTCATTGCTCTGCGCGTCGGCATCACGCAGATCCACCACGCGGCGCAGCGCATCACGACCCGCGGCAAAGCTGTTCGCAATCCGTGCCTGGATGGCCGCCTCGTCGGCTGGCTCGGCCCTGAAGCCGAAGCTCTCGCGTATCACCGGCATGCTGCTTGCCACGTAGTAGTCGATCAGCGCGCGTCGACGCAGCGCATCGGCGATGCGCCGGTCCTGGGTGCCGGAATTCGTCTCGATGATGGTGATTGCCGAATCGTAGAAATTCCGTGCGGTCAACAGGTGCTGTGCTGGCTCATCGCCGATTGCGTCGAGGTAGGCACGCATATGCCACGCCGAAAGCCGGTTGAGCACCGGTACCAGCCGCTCGTCGTTCTCGCCGTAGTTGCGCTGATGGATCAGGAATACCTGGCGGTAGCGGTTCTGCACCCTTTCCCAGTCGCCGAGTGCTGCATGGCTTTCGATCAGGCGCTCGAGGATCGGCAGGTCGGCGCTGCTGTAGAGGCCTTCGTTGATCCGTGTGAGATGCTCGGCACGACTCAGTGTGGCCACTGCCTCGGCGTGGCGCCCATCGCGCTGATACGCCAGCCCGAGTCCGAACAGCTCCTGCTGCAGCGCGGGTGCCCAGGCGCCGCCTTCCGCCTCGAGTTCACTCACGCTGTTCATATAACGCTGGATCGGAGCCGCCTTCTCGCGTGGTTCCTGCTCCTGCTGCAGTTCCTGCCTTTCCTCCGGCTCCTGTGCTGTGCCGTCCTCGTCATTGGCCACTGCGGGAACCGTGATGGTCAACAGACACGCGAGCGCGCTGCCGATCATCCACATGGTTCGCGATCCGCCGTTGTCCGAAATGCCATGTTTGCCGTGATACATAGGCTTCGCCTGCTCAGCGCCTCAAGCCGCATTCTAGCGCCGCGTGCCGGTGCTCGCGAGTGCGGGGCAACGTGTGGTCAGCCTGGGTCCGAGGCGCTATAGTCGCCGCCTGTTCGGACGGGGCGGGGTGATGCAGATGCGGGTCGAGGAAGCGAACAAGGAACTGGTACGACGCTTTTTCGCCGCGCTGAACGCTGGCGACGTTGCTGCGCTGGTTGATGCCTACGCCGACGATGGCTCGGTCTGGACCAGCGGTCGAACATTGATCTCGGGGACGTTTCCGAAGGAGCAGATCCGCGCAGCTTCAGGGCGCATCTTCGAGGCCTTTCCCGCCGGCATCGAGTTCATCATTCATGCGATGACGGCCGAGGACGAGCGGGTCGCCGTCGAAGCCGAGTCGCGTGGAATGCACGT
>DAOLKH010000331.1:0-2767 GCA_035331685.1 Pseudomonadales bacterium | reverse complement strand
GTCCGAGAGGCGTCGCTCTTCGGTTGCAACGAGGTCGTATTCGCCGAGAACCTGATCGATCGTGCCGGGAAGCCACGCCACGGCGGTCAGCGTTTCCCGGATGCCTTCCTCGATGCGTTTGGCGATCTGGATTTCGCCCTCGCGGGTCAGCAGTTCAACCGTGCCCATCTCGCGCATGTACATGCGGACCGGATCCGTTGTGCGTCCCGCCTCGGATTCCACGGCGGTCAGTGCGGCAACCGCGTCCTCGGCAATCTCGTCGGCTGAAGTGTCACCGCTGGTGAGCAGCAGCGATTCCGCGTCGGGAGCCTCCTCGAACACCTGGATGCCGAGGTCGTTGATCATCTGGATGATCTCTTCGACCTGGTCAGGATCCGAAATGTCTTCGGGCAGGTGATCGTTCACCTCGGCGTAGGTCAGATAGTTCTGTTCCTTCGCTTTCGCGATGAGATCCTTGAGACGTGACTGCTGGGATGGAACCGACATTCGAGATCCTGCAAGCATTTAACGGACGCGGGGATAGCCGCGCATTATAGCGAAAAATCGCCAGAGCACTCTACGCAAAAATTGCGGGTCGGCTGCCTGGCATTCGCCGTTCGGCACATTCCGCAAGGGGTTGAGGGCTCACCTCTTGGTCGCCTTGAGCAGCTCCAGGTATTGCGACTTCTGTATCGGGCTCAGTTGCCCGAATGGAATGCGTTCGAGTTCGCGCAACCGTTGCGTTGCATCCTGGCGTGTGACGCGATGCTGCAAGTGTGTCATCAGGTCGCAAAACTCCCGTTCGACGTCCGCGCCGGGAACGGGGTTGTCTGCAGCAAGCCGTGCCAGCAGTTCGCCGTCGGGCGTGTCGTACCAGTATCCGAGCACGACGCCGAGAGTGGGTTGCGGCGCTACGCGCAATCGTTGGACAAGTTGGCGCAACAACGGCAGATCTGCCTCCTCCAGTGCCGCGAGCCGCTCGTCGTCAGGGACAAGGGTGATCAGCGCAGGATTCTGCAGCAGCAGCCGGATCGCGTTGCGCACCAGGCCAGGCACCTGCCGTGCCGGTTGGTGCGGCGGCGTGCGTTGCGGAGCCGGGGGAATGCGAGATGGTGGCAATTCGCGGGGTACCGGAGCAGAACTCTCTGCAGTACCTGCAGCGCGCGGCAGTTGTTCAGTAGTGACACCGATACGCTGTGCCAGCGCATTGCGCATCAGTTCGCGAAATACCGTTCCTGGTATGCGTTCGATACCAGGCAACAGTACCTTGCTGAGCGCTGCCCGTCCGTCCACGGTCGCGAGATCGATTCCGCTTGCATGGTGTTCGAACAGGAATTCCGACAACGGAGTGGCAGCGACGACAAGATCGCGAAACGCCTCGCCACCCACGCGTCGCACCAGGCTGTCCGGATCCTCTCCTTCGGGCAGGAACAGGAACGCGGCCTGGCGCCCGTCCTGCATGAATGCCAGAGCAGTGTCGAGCGCTCGTGCCGCAGCACGTCGCCCGGCATCATCGCCATCGAAGCAGAACACCACGCGTGGTGTGTAGCGGTAGAGGCGCTGCAGGTGCGCGGGCGTCAGCGCGGTGCCCAGCGTGCCGGTCGCGTTGGCGATGCCGTGTTGCGCCAGCATCACCACGTCCATATAACCTTCGACGACGAGTACACTGTCGAGTTGACGCACGGCCTGCCGTGCCTCGAACAGGCCGTAGAGCTCCTGGCCCTTGTGAAACAGAGCCGTTTCGGGCGAGTTCAGGTATTTCGGCTTTTCGTCATCGAGTACGCGTCCGCCGAACGCAACCGTGCGTCCGCGGTTGTCGCGGATCGGAAACATGATCCGGTGGCGGAAGCGGTCGTAGGGGGTGCCGTCGTTGCGGGTCACCAGCAGACCCGCTTCCAGTAACAGCTTGCGGTCGGGCTCGGACGCGCCCAGTGCGCCAAGCAGGTTCTCCCAGCCTGGCGGTGCGAATCCAATACCGAAACGTGCGATCGTTTCGGTGCCGAGGCCGCGCTTCGCGAGGTACTGCCTGGCTTCATTCGCCTGCGGATGCACCGTCAGTTGCTTGCAGAACCACCTTGCCGCGGCGTCGATGGATGCCGCGAGCTCCATCTGGCGCGTGGATGCGCGCGCGGGCATACCCTCATGCGGGACTTCGACTCCGGCGACCGAGGCAAGCCTTTCAACAGCGGCGGGGAAGTCGAGCCGCTCGTATTCCATCAGGAACCCGATGGCGTTGCCGCCTGCACCGCAGCCAAAGCAATAGTAGAACTGACGTTCGGGGTTGACGCTGAACGACGGGGATTTTTCGTTGTGGAACGGACAGAGGGCAGAGTAGTTCCGGCCTGATTTGCGCAGGCCGATACGTGCGTCGATCACATCGACGATATCTACCCGCTCGAGCAGATCGTCGATGAATTGCTGAGGGATTCTTCCTGACATCGAAGCTCGCGAGGACGGCGGACGCTCATCGTAGCGCAACGACCGCCGTGTCGCCTGCCCCGTTGGTGGTGGCTCAGCCGAGCCGTGCCTTGATGCGCTGGCTGACCAACCCCATGTCGGCGCGACCCTGAACCCTTGGCTTCAGGATCGCCATGACACGCCCCATGTCCTTCATCGACGTTGCGCTGCTGTCACGCACTGCGGCGTCGATCAATGCCTCGAGTTCGGCGGCGTCGAGCGGTTGTGGCATGAAATCCTGGATTACCGCGAGTTCTCCGGCCTCGATCTCGACCAGATCCTCACGGTTGGCGGCACGAAACTGCTGGATCGAGTCGCGCCTCTGCTTGAC
>DAOLKH010000330.1:0-2770 GCA_035331685.1 Pseudomonadales bacterium | reverse complement strand
TCGAGGAAATTCGCCGGACGCCCGCCGTGCAGGTTCACGATGTCCATCGTGCCCATGGCGAGACCCGCACCGTTGACCATGCAACCGATGTCGCCGTCCAGCGCAACGTAGTTCAGCTCCCACTTGGACGCGTGCACCTCGCGCGGATCTTCCTGCGTGGTGTCGTGCATCTCGTTCAGTGCCTTCTGGCGGAACAGCGCATTGCCGTCGACGCCGAGCTTGGCGTCCAGACAGTGCAGGTTGCCGGCTGTAGTGATCACCAGCGGGTTCACTTCGATCAGCGCCAGATCCTTGTCCTGGAACAGCTTCGCCAGGCCGAGGAAAATGTTCGTGAACTGCTTGACCTGGTCACCCTTGAGGCCGAGCTTGAACGCGAGCTCACGCCCCTGGTACGGCTGCGCACCGGTCAGCGGATCGATCGTCGCCTTGAAGATCTTCTCGGGTGTTTCGTGCGCGACCTTCTCGATATCGACGCCACCCTCGGGTGAAGCCATGAACACGATGCGGCGCGACCCCCGATCGACCACCGCGCCGAGATAGAGTTCTTCGGCAATGTCGGTGCATGACTCGACCAGAATCTTGTTGACCGGCTGACCCTTCTCGTCGGTCTGGTAGGTCACGAGGTTGCGACCCAGCCAGTGCGCCGCGAAGTCGCGAATCTCGTCCTTGCTCTTTACCAGCTTGACGCCACCTGCCTTGCCGCGTCCACCGGCGTGTACCTGCGCCTTGACGACCCACTGGCTGCCGCCGATCTGCTCGGCGGCCTCGACCGCCTGTTTCGGAGTTTCCGCGGCAAAACCCTTCGACACGGGCAGCCCGTACTCGGCAAACAGCTGTTTGCCCTGGTATTCGTGCAAATTCATGGCGTATTACCGTCCTGAGGTGTGAATGGATGTATCCCGGCGCGCCGGCTTCCAGGTCTGCGTCTCACCCGCGCGCCGAGCTGGCAGGGGGTGCAAAAGCGGGCGCAATTATCGCGGAAAACCCCCGCGAGGCATACCCTTCAGCGCGACTTGCGATTGGGAATATGAATCGCGTGTCCGAGCGCCGCGAGCGCGGCCTCGTGCACCGCCTCCGACAGGGTCGGATGGCCGAACACGGTGAGCGCGAGATCTTCGGCGCTGGCACCGAACTCCATCGCAATCACCGCCTGCTGCACCAGGTCCGCTGCGCCGGGACCAACGATATGGCAGCCCAGCACCCGGTCCGTACGCGCGTCGGTCAGCAACTTCACCATGCCGAGCGCATCGTTCGCCGCCAGTGCACGGCCACTCGCAGCAAAAGGGAATACACCGGTCGCGAACTCCTGCCCCGCTGCCTTGAGCTGCTGCTCGCCCGGTCCTACCCAGGCAATCTCCGGATGGGTATAGATGATCGCAGGAATGCCGTCGTAATTGACCTGCGTCTTGCGACCCGCGATGCGCTCGGCGACCATCACGCCCTCCTCCATCGCCTTGTGCGCCAGCATCGGTCCGCGCACGATGTCCCCGATCGCGTAGACGCCCGGCATATCGGTCGCGCAATATTCGTTGACGTGAACGAAGCCTCGTTCCTCGAGATTCACGCCGCTGTCGGCCGCGAGCAAGCCCTCCGTCACCGGCCGCCTGCCGACTGCAACGATCAGGCGATCGAACTCCTCCTGCTTCTGCTGTTCGCCCTCGACGTAGTTCACGCGCACGGATCCCGTACCGCTGCCGGCCTCGGTGGAAGTGACACGCGCATTCAGCCGGATATCCAGCCCCTGCGCACGCATGATCTTCTGCGCCTCCTTCGACACCTGACGGTCCACCGCGAGCAGGAAGTCCGGCAGGGCTTCGATCACGACGACCTCCGCCCCGAGGCGTGCCCAGACGCTGCCAAGTTCAAGTCCTATCACCCCGGCTCCGACCACACCGAGACGGCGCGGTACCTCGGTGAATTCCAGCGCTCCGGCCGAGTCGACGATCGACCCGCCAAACGGTGCAGCCGGGATCTCGATCGGCGCGGAACCGGTGGCAAGAATCACGTTCGCCGCCTCGATCGTCTCGACGGTACCGTCGTGTGCGGTCACCTCGACCCGACGCCCCGCCAACAGGCGGGCACTGCCGGCAAGCGTCGCCACACCGTTCGCCTTGAACAATCCCGCGATGCCGCCGGTGAGCTGCTCCACGATGCGACGCTTGCGCGCCTGCATCGCGCCCACATCGATCGCAACCCCCTGCGTGCTGATGCCGTGCACTGCCAGTCCGTGTGCCACATCGTGGAAACGATGCGAACTGTCGAGCAATGCCTTCGACGGAATGCAGCCGACGTTGAGACAGGTACCACCGTATACCGGTTTGCCGTCGGCGCTGCGCCACTTCTCGATCACCACGGTCTTCAGCCCGAGCTGCGCAGCGCGAATCGCTGCCACGTAACCACCAGGACCGGCGCCAATCACGACCACGTCGAATTGCTGGGCCATTTCATGTCTCCATCGTGTGTGTCGCTGCGTTCTTCGGGCAGAAAGCGGATCTACAGGTCCAGCAGGATCCGGGCCGGATCCTCGATCATCTCCTTGATCGCCACCAGGAACTGCACTGCATCCTTGCCGTCGACCAGGCGGTGGTCGTAGGACAGCGCGAGATACATCATCGGCCGGATCACGATCTGCCCGTTCAACGCGACCGGACGTTCCTGCACCTTGTGCATGCCGAGGATGGCCGTCTGCGGCGGGTTCAGGATCGGCGTCGACAGCAGCGAGCCGAAGACACCGCCGTTGGTGATCGTGAAGGTACCGCCGGTCATCTCC
>DAOLKH010000329.1:0-2792 GCA_035331685.1 Pseudomonadales bacterium | reverse complement strand
GGTTTGTGGCAGCCTCGGTTCTCGCCGGGAACGTGTTGCCGAAACCGCCTGCACCCTTTGCGGGGCATATCGGTAGCACCTACGCAGATTCGACACCCGCCTTTCCGGCGCCGATAACGGCACCGGCAGGTGCGCCCAACGTGCTGATCGTCATGACCGATGATGTCGGTTTTGGCGCGTCCAGTGCCTTTGGTGGTCCAATCCCCACGCCACGGCTCGAAGAGCTGGCAAGCGAAGGGTTGCGCTACAACCGTTTCCATACCACCGCGATGTGTTCGCCAACCCGTGCCGCATTGCTCACCGGGCGCAATCACCACGCGGTCGGCAACGGCATCGTGGCGAACCTGTCCACGGGTTACCCCGGCTACGACAACCTGATGCCGAAAAGTGCTGCGACGATCGCGGAGATCCTGCGCCAGAGCGGCTACAACACCGCGATGTTCGGCAAGCATCACAATGTCCCGGAATGGCAGGTGTCGGCACGGGGGCCGTTCGATCTGTGGCCGACCGGCCTCGGTTTCGAATATTTCTACGGCTTTCTGGCTGCAGAGACGAACCAGTTCACTCCCGCACTGTATCGTGGCACGACGCCGATTCCGACGCTGAAGGATGGCGTGCTCGACAAGGCTCTGGCTGACGAGGCCATCGCCTGGCTGCACCAGCAGCAGGCGGCTGCGGCAGGGAAGCCCTTCTTC
Organism: Pseudomonadales bacterium; assembly: GCA_035331685.1. Classification (GTDB taxonomy): domain Bacteria; phylum Pseudomonadota; class Gammaproteobacteria; order Pseudomonadales; family UBA5518; genus UBA5518. Next base: position 2,097 of record DAOLKH010000329.1, on the reverse strand, counting down.
ATCTACTACGCCACCGGGACCGCGCATGCGCCGCTGCAGGCGCCGGCCGACTGGATCGCCAGGTTCCGTGGTCGCTTCGACGGCGGCTATGACCAGATGCGCGCCGACACGGTCGCCCGTCAGAAGGAGCTCGGCATCATCCCGCCCGATACCGTCAACACGCCGCGGCCCAAGGGGATTCCGGCGTGGGATGAGCTGACTGCGGATCAGAAACGCATCGATGCACGCTTCATGGAGGTCTACGCAGCGATGCTCGCGTATCAGGACGCACAGTTCGGACGTCTGCTGGATGAGCTGGAGCGCATGGGGCTGCGTGAAAATACGCTGGTGATCTTCATCGAGGGTGACAACGGCTCGGCTCCCGAGGGTGGCCCGCACGGCAGCATGAATCCGATGTCGAACTTCGCCAACGGCACCCGCGAGACCGAACAGGATCTGCTGAAGAATCTTGAGCGTATCGGCGGGCCCGATGCCGTGCCGAACTGGGGCTACGGTTGGGCATGGGCGACCAATGCGCCGCTGCGGCTTGCCAAACAGTACGCATCGCATCTCGGTGGCACGCGCAACGGCATGGTCGTGTCCTGGCCAAGGCACATTGCCGCGCGCGGTATCCGTTCGCAGTTCACCCACGTGACCGATATCCTTCCAACCGTCCTCGAGCTGGCTGGTATCGAGGCACCGGGCAGCGTCAACGGGGTGGTGCAGCAGCCGATCGATGGCGTCAGTCTGGCCTACAGCTTCGACGCACCCGATGCTCCCGAGCGTCACCACACGCAGTATTTCGAGATGATGGGCAACCAGGCGATCTATCACGACGGCTGGCTTGCCAACAGCAACCCGCCGCTGGAGCCGTGGGATCCACGGGATCTGTCGCAAGGCCGCGAGACGAAGATGCTGCCGACGGATTATGTGTGGGAGCTGCATGATCTGCGCAACGATTTCTCGCAGGCCCGCGATCTTGCAGCCACCGAGCCAGCAAGGCTTGCCGAAATGAAGGCGCTGTTCATGGACGAGGCGCGACGCAACAACGTGTTGCCGCTCGATGACCGCATGAGCATGGATCGTTTTCTGGCCGCGTCCAGCCAGCAGCAGCGCAAGGATCACTACACCTACTGGGGTGCGGGCGTGAGCGTGCCGTGGCCGAGTGCCGCACCGATCCTGAACAGCTCGTTCACGATCACGGCCGAGCTGGAAACAGCCGGCAAGGCCGAAGGTGTGATTGCCGCACTGGGAAGCAGGTTCGGTGGCTGGAGCCTCTTCGTGCGCGATGGCATTCCGGTGGCGCTGATGGCGGCGTCCCAGCTCGACGGTGACCAGTCGCGCGTGGCGGCGAAGACGCGGTTGCCGCAGGGCAAGTCGGTGCTGCGCTACGAGTTCGTGTCCGATGGTGGTGTCAACGCGGGCGGCGAAATGCGCATAAGTGTCGATGGCAGCGAGATTGGTCGAGGACGTATCGCACGCACGATATCCAAGCTGCCGGAAATGACCGATACCTTCGACATCGGCTTCGATGCCGATACGCCGGTCAGCAGCGAGTACAAGGACGGAGGGCACTTCAACGGCAGCGTGCTGCGGGTCGACGTGGATCTGAAGCGCTGACGGTTGTACGCCGCACCGTTCGCAGAGGATCCGCATCGACGGGTTTGCCGCAGCAAGGAACGGGAGGACGTGCCGTGCACAACTCGAGTATCCGTACGGCAATCCTGTGGTGGATGACGGCGAGTATCTGCGTGCTTGCGCTGTCCCTGTCACCGGTGGTGCGGGCAGCTGGCGAGGACATGCCGACGACGGACCAAGCGAGCCCTGGCGACGCCGTACAACCGGCTCCGGGGCGACGCATCGCGCTGTTTGGCGAGCTGCACCTGCACACTTCCTGGTCCTTCGACGCATTCGCATTCAATCCGTCGCGCATCGATCCCGACGCCGCCTATCGCTTCGGCCGCGGCGAAGCGGTTGATTACCTCGGCAAGCCGGCGCGTCGCCATGCACCGCTCGATTTCATGGCGGTGACGGATCACGCCGAGTACATGGGGTTCCTGAACACGATCGAAGATCCGCACAGTGACCTGTCCGGGTCGGCGTTTGCGGACGAGTATC
>DAOLKH010000328.1:0-2806 GCA_035331685.1 Pseudomonadales bacterium | reverse complement strand
ACAGCTCCTGCATCGCCCGCACTCGCGCTGGATCCAGCCGCGATCCCCACCGAGGTCGCACCCGCCAATACCGGCGCGCCCGACCTGCCCGGGGTCACCCCGAGCGCCGAAGCCATCATGCCCGCAAGCGCCGAAACAGCGACGACGATCCGCGTCGTGACGAACACGCTGATCCTCGACATCTCGCTGCTCGGCGGCGACATCACCCGCGTCGCGTTACCGCAATACAGTGCGAACATCGACCGTCCCGATCAGCCCTTCGTGCTGATGCAGCAGGATCCCGGCGCGGTATACACCGCGATGAGCGGCTTGATCGGGGCCAACGGCACCGACACCGCGCAGGGCCGTCCGCGCTTCATCGCAGCCGCCCCCAGCTACGAGCTGGCAGCGGGACAGGACACGCTCGCGGTCGATCTTCAATACGAAGCCATCGACGGCGTCCGGATCACCAAGCGCTTCGTGTTCCATCGCGACAGCTACGTCGTCGACATGGACTACCTGATCGACAACACCGGATCTCAACCGTGGCGCGGCGCGATGTTTGCCCAGCTCAAGCGCGACGGCCGCCCGGATCCGGGCGCCAGCGGCGGCAAGCTCGGCGTGAAGCCATTCATCGGCTTTGCCACCCGCAGCGCCGACGAGCCGTACCACAAGTTCACGTTCAAGGACATCACTGAAACACCGTGGCAGGCGACGAATCAGGGCGGCTGGATCGCGCTGGTCCAGCATTACTTCATCGGCGCCTGGATTCCATCGCCCGAGCAGACCAACAGCTTCTCGATGCTGCACACCCAGAACGGCGACAACATCGGGCGCTTCACATCTCCCGAAATCGAGATTGCGCCCGGCACCACCGGCCGCTTCGGCTCGCGCTTCTACGCCGGACCCAAGGACCAGTACCGACTGCGCCAGATTTCACCTGGCCTCGAACTCACGGTCGATTACGGCTGGCTATGGTGGATCGCCCAACCGTTGTTCGCACTGCTGTTCTTCTTCGCCACCGGTCAGTTGCATATCGCTGGCTGGAGCGTCGATCTTGGCGCTGGCCTCGGAAACTGGGGCGCCGCGATCGTGCTGCTGACGGTGCTCGTGAAGGCGGTGTTCTTTCATCTCTCCGCCACCAGTTACAAATCGATGGCGAAGATGCGCAAGCTCCAGCCGAAAATGCTCGAGCTGCGTGACCGCTACGGGGACGACCGTCAGAAACTATCGCAGGAAACGATGGAGCTCTACCGCAAGGAAAAGGTGAACCCGCTCGGCGGCTGTCTGCCGATCCTGATCCAGATGCCCGTCTTCCTGTCGCTGTACTGGGTGCTGCTCGAGAGCGTGGAGCTGCGCCACGCACCGCTCGCGCTGTGGATCCGCGACCTCTCCGCGATGGATCCCTATTTCGTACTGCCGCTGCTGATGGGCGCGTCGATGTTCTTCCAGCAGAAGCTGAACCCGCCGCCGCCCGATCCGATGCAGGCGAAGATCTTCCAGTTCATGCCTCTCGTCTTCACGGTGTTCTTCCTGTTTTTCCCGGCAGGCCTGGTGCTCTACTGGCTCGTGAACAACCTGCTGTCGATGGCCCAGCAGTGGGTGATCACCCGCCAGATCGAGCGTGCCCCCTGAACGCCCTGCTGATGCGATGAACCCCGCCGCCGCTACCGACACGATCGCCGCGATCGCGACCGCGTCGGGGCGCGGCGGCATCGGCATCGTTCGCGTCTCGGGACCTCAGGCCGCCTCGATTCTCGCGCGTGTCTGCGGTGCGCTGCCTCCTGCCCGCCACGCGCATTTCAGCGAATTCCGCGACCCGCTCGCGGCAGCCGCCGACGCCACGATCGACCACGGCATCGCCCTCTTCTTTGCGGCGCCGCACAGTTTCACCGGCGAGGACGTTGCCGAATTCCAGGGTCACGGTGGTGCAGTCGTCACCGACATGCTGCTGCGTTGTGTGCTGCGCGTCGGCGCGAGACTCGCGCGACCGGGCGAGTTCAGCGAACGCGCGTTCCTGAACGGCCGCCTCGACCTCGCACAGGCAGAGGCCATTGCCGACCTGATCGACAGCGCGACCGAACAGGGTGCGCGCAACGCGATGCGTTCGTTGCAGGGTGCCTTCTCCGCGCGCGTCGACGAACTCCTGCAGCAACTCGTCTCCCTGCGCACCTTCGTCGAGGCAAGCATCGACTTTCCCGACGAAGAGATCGACTTCCTGTCAGGCGGCGACGTCTCACGCCGCCTGCACGCGCTGCGCACGCAACTGCTCGCGGTCCACGCCACCGCGCACAACGGCGTGCTGGTTCGCAACGGCATCACGCTGGTGCTCGCCGGGCGCCCGAATGCCGGCAAGTCGAGCATCATGAATACGCTCGCCGGCCGCGACACCGCGATCGTGACCGCCGTACCGGGCACCACGCGCGACGTGCTGCGCGAGCAGATCGCCATCGACGGCCTGCCGTTGCACATCATCGATACCGCCGGCCTGCACGACAGCCCCGACGCGGTCGAACAGGAAGGCATTCGTCGCGCACGCCAGGAAATCGCCCGCGCCGATCACCTGTTGCTGGTCGTCGACAGTACCGCCGAAGCACAGCCCGATGCGCTGCTGCAGGAACTGTTCAGCGCCGAACACGGGCAACTGCCACCACTCAGCGTCGTGCTGAACAAATGCGATCTCTCCGGACTTCCGGCGGGAACCCGCCCGGGCGCCACACCACCGACGATCGCCGTATCCGCGCTGACCGGCACCGGCATCGACGATCTGCGCGAACACCTGAAACGCCTCGCCGGTTACCACGATGTGTCTGCCGGTGATTTCTCC
>DAOLKH010000327.1:0-2825 GCA_035331685.1 Pseudomonadales bacterium | reverse complement strand
GGTGCGGATCGCGCTCGAGCTGATCCTCCACATCCTGTACTACGCCTGCCGCGATTCCGGCACGCGCCAACTGGTGCATCACGTCGCAGCGATCATGCAACGCAGTCCATCCGGATATCAGCGTGTCCAGTTCTGCCGCATTGGCGATTCGCGCCTCCACGTCGGCAAAGCGCGGATCATGACGCCACTGCTGGTTCCCGGTGATGATGCAGAAGCGTTCCCAGGCCGCCTGGTCCCTGATCGCGATCACGCACCAGCGATCGTCGCCGAGACAGGGATAGCAGCCCTGGGGAGCATGGGTGCGCGCTGCATTGCCCTGGCGCCCGGGGTCACGGTCTTCGGCGAGCGCCTCGAGCATCAGCGGACCGATCGATGCAATCGTCGCCTCGAGCTGTGCGAGGTCGATTCGCTGTCCCTGCCCGCTCGCGTCGCGGTGACGCAACGCCGCGAGGATCGCCACCAGGCCGTACAGCGCGCTCAACGGGTCCGGGTACGCGAACTGCGTCATCGTGCAGGCGCGGTGCCCAAAACCCGAGGCGGTGCCGATGCCGGACAGGGTCTCGATGTTCGGCCCCCAGGTCACGTAGTGCTGGTCAGGACCACTCTCGCCGTATCCGGTACTGCTGAACAGGACGAGTTCGGGTTTCAGCCGCTCAAGCACGTCGAAACCAAGCCCCAGCTTGGCGAGAACACCGGTGCTGTTGTTGTCGATCACGACGTCACTGGCGGCAACCAGGCGGCGTGCCATTTCGGCCCCCTGCGGATTCAGCAGGTCGAGCGAAACGAAACGCTTGCCGCCATTCCAGTCGGTGAACCACGGCGACATCTGCGGCTGGATTCCACGCTCGGGTTCGCGCGGCGGAATGTACAACCGGGTCACGTCGGGAAATGCCTTCGATTCGACCTTGATGACGTCGGCACCGCACCAGGCGAGAAAACGTCCGATCCACGGACCCGCCATCCCGGCAGTGAACTCGACGACACGCAACCCCGCCAGCGGTCCGTCAGGCGGGGAACTGTGCGTGCGCGGTGCCGGGCGCGGTGCGCCTGCACGCCATTGCGCGAGCATGGCATCACCGGAACCCGGCAACGGCGAACCGTGCGCGATACGCGCCGGCGTACGCGAGAAGCGGTACGGCGGTCCGGGAAAACGCAGCGTGCTGCCGTCGGTCTGCGGCACATCGACGAAGAAGTCGCGCGCCGCGAGATGCCGGTCACGCGCCACGCCGCGCAGTGAATACAGCGGCGTCATCGCGAGGTGACGCTCCTGCGCCTCGCGGTAGAGCTGCTCGACCGTGAAGCGCGCGGCGTGTTCGCCAATGAAAATGTCGATCAGCTCGCGGTACGGTTGGCGCACCAGCGATGGCCCTTCGAACATCGGATCGAGGATTTCCTCGTTACCGGTCGTCTCATGCACCCAGCGCGCCAGCGTCTTCCAGTGCAACGGGCGGTTGACCATCAGGAAGATTTCGCCATCGGCGCACGCATAGGTACCGGAAGGCACCGAAGAAAACGTGGCCGTACCGAAACGCTTGGGCACCAGGCCGTCGTCCAGCCATTTGCCGATGCCACAGATACTGCTCGCTGCGAGCATCGCCTCCTGCAACGAGATATCGATGTGCTGACCCGCCCCACCGTCGGCCACATGGCGCAACGCAACCAGACTGCTTACTGCCGCCAGCGTCGAACCCACCACGAACGACTGCTCGCCAGCCAGCACCACCGGCGGGTCGCGCGGGTCACCGGTGACTACCATCGCCCCCCCCATCGCCATCGCAACGATGTCCGCCGCCGGATAGTCGCGATGCGGACCACTCTGGCCGAACGGGGAGATCGAGGTCAGCACCAGCGCCGGGTTCACCTCGTGCAGACGCTCCCACGAGAGCCCCAGCGCCGCCAGTCTTCCCGGTGGCAGGGTCTCGATCAGCAGATCGGCGCTGCGCACGAGCTCGAGCAGCAACTCGCGCCCGGCATGGGTCTCCGGATCGAGCGTCACGCTGGTCTTGCCGGCATTCACATAGCGCTCGATGTAACCATCGGAACGCGTACCCGGCGGATACGGGGGGAGTCCACGCAAGGCATCGCCACCGCGTGGCTCCAGACGCATCACCTCGGCACCCAGATCAGCCAGCAGGCGGCCGCAATAGGCGCCCTCGGGGCCGCAGAGTTCGAGCACCCGCAAGCCGTTCAGTGCGGAAACGGAGCCCCAGCTCATGACAGCGAGGACCGCCGCTCGCCACGTACACCACCGATCCAGGCCTGCGCCGGTATCTGCCCGACCGCGCTTCCGTTCACCGCGATGCGCGTCGGGGGAAAGTGGAATGAAATGCGGTTTCGTGAGTGAAATCTGCTGGTCGTGGTCATTGTGGTGCTCGCGGCTCTGGTCTGTTCGGCGGGGTGGTCCGCCAACACGGAGGGGCGCTTCCGCAGTGGGCAGGAAGATGCCTGCGTCGAACCCTCATCAACCACGGCGATGCACTGCGTGCGCCATCGTCAGCGCACGCAGTGAACCGGAGTCAGTCGGACGATGGAAGCGGCTTGGCCTCTTTCAGAACGAGCGCTTCACCGTTGGCTGCCAGTGAGCCGTCACCGGGCTTCACGCACAGCAATTCGAGATCACCGGCCGTGTTCACGTACCGCTTGCCGAGCAAGGTACCCGCATCGGCACCCGCAGCCGGAGCCCCCCCCGCAGGAGGTGTTTCAGCGTTGCCAACCATCGGCGCACCGCCACAGCTCAGTTGAACCTCGCCCGCGGGCGCTGCAATCACCATCACTTCGGCCTTGCACACGGCGCTGCGCATCCGCGTGCCCGCCTTCAGAATCGT
>DAOLKH010000326.1:0-2827 GCA_035331685.1 Pseudomonadales bacterium | reverse complement strand
ACAGCTCCGCCGCAGCCGCATGCCTCCCCTCGGCCGCGTCGATGCGCGCCAGCAGGAAGCGGTAACTGCCCTCGGGATCGCGCCGCCTCACCTGCGCCTCGAGCAACGGCACCAGTCGCGCGAGTTGCTCGCGACGCTCGGCCGCTGCCATGGGAGCAGACAGTCCAGAAATCATTGCCCCCAGCTCCAGTTCGCTGTACGCGCCGAACTGGCGATAGAGCAGCAACGCCAGCAGCGGGACGCCGATCGCCGCCGCCAGCAGCAATGCCCGGCCATTGCCCGAACCCGCGGCACCACCATCCGCTGTCGCGGTATCGGCAAGCAGCCGGCGATCGAGTTCCAGCAACGCCGCTGCGTACGCGCCGGCTTCGAGGCTGCCCGCCCCGTGCGCCGCCTCGAGTTCCAGTCTTTGTTGCCGGTAGGCGGCCACGTTCTCGGCACGCCGCACATCGTCTGCCACTTCGCCGCCGGCAGAGGCACGACGCAGCAGCGGCCAGACGATCAGCAACACGGCCAGCAACACCATCGACGCGACCGCAGTCCAGAACACCGCTGCACTCATCGCCGCTCCTCCCCGTCGTGCAGAAGTTGCCGCAACCGCGCCTGCTCGTCCGGAGCAAGCGCGTCCCCGCGGCCGCTCGCAGCACGCCGCGCGCGGCGAAGGACTCCGGCAAGCACCAGCACGCCACCGAGCAACATCAGCACCGGCGCCGTCCACAGCAGTACGGTCTTGGGTTCCAGGCGCGGTTCATACAGCACGTACTCACCGTAACGCTCGACCATGAAATCGATGATCTCGCTGTCGCTGCGCCCCTCGTGCAGCAGCCGCTGCAATTCATGGCGCAGATCCGCGGCGATCGGCGCGTTCGAATCGGCAAGATTCTGGTTCTGGCACTTCGGGCAGCGCAGCTCGCGCGTGAACTCCAGGTAGCGTACACGCTGCTCTTCGCTGTCGAATTGGTAGGGATCGACCGCCGCGTTCACTCCCAGCGCGACCAGCAGCAGCAACGGCAACAGCAGACGGCTCATTGCGTGCGCTCCGCAGCGAGCCGCCGCACCAGCGGCGCGAACTCGCGCTGCCAGACACGCTCGTCGAGTGCGCCCTGGTAGCGATGGCGTATCACCCCGCCGGCGTCGATCAGGTAGGTTTCCGGCGCCCCCGTGACACCGAGATCGATACCGAGCCTGCCCTTGGGGTCGGCGACGATCAGGCGGTACGGATTGCCACGCACGGCGATCCAGTTCCGCGCCTCGTCGGCCTCGTCCTTGTAGTCGATGCCGAAGATCGGCACGCCATCGCGGGCAAGACCGTTCAGGAACGCGTGTTCGGCAGCACACGACGGGCACCAGGTGGCCCACACGTTGACCAGCGCGACCTGCCCGAGCAGGTCGGCACGGCGTACCTCGTCGCCGTCGAGCGTGAATGCCGCAAAGTCCGGGAAAGGACGGTTTTCCAGCGCCGAGGGCATATGGTTCGGATCCAGCGCCAGACCACGCCACAGCAACCCCGCGAGCACCGCAAATCCGATCAGTGGCAGGAACATGCGTACCGGGCGCACGACTCAACCCCCTCCGGCCGGGCGGCGACGCTGGCGATAGCGCCGATCGGCCAGCGTCAGCGCGCCACCGGTCGCCATCAACAAGCCGCCCAGCCACAGCCAGCGAACGAAAGGCTTCACGTGCACTCGCACGGCCCACGCCCCACCGCCCAGCGGCTCTCCCAGCGAGATGTAGAGATCGCGCAGGAACCCGGGGTCGATCGCCGCCTCGGTCATCATGTTGCCCATCTGGCTGTGGTAGTTGCGTTTCTCGGCATGCAGCACGACGGTGCGACCATTGCGCTCCACGCTGAACTCGCCGATCTCCGTACTGAAGTTCGGCCCTTCCGCGTGGCGTGTCGTCATGAATGCAAAGGAATAACCGGCCAGTTCGACACTGTCCCCGGGGGCGAGCCGCACATCGCGCTCGACGCTGTAGACCGACGTCAGGCCTGCGCCGGCCACACAGAACGCCATGCCCAGATGCGCAAGACACATCCCCCAGTAACTCGCGCCGAGTCCGCCAGCTGCACGCCAGCCACCACGCACGGCCAGCCGTTCACGCAGGCCCACTGCGAGGGTGCTCAGGATCCACGCCGCCAGCCACACGCTGAGGGCCACGCCGGCGTGCCAGTGCCCGCCGAGCACGAACGGCGCCGCCAACGCCACGACGGAACTCAGCAGCAGCGGCAACAACACGCGCCGGCCGAGCGCATGGCCATCCCCACGGCGCCAACCCGCCAGCGGCCCCAGGCCCATCACGGGAACCAGCAGTGCCACCAGCGGCACGAAGGTCAGGTTGAAATAGGGCGGCCCGACCGACAGGCGCCCCAGATCGAAGGCCGAGATCAGCAACGGGTACAGGGTGCCGATGAGCACCGTCGCCATCGCCACGACCAGCAACACGTTGTTGCCGAGCAGCGCGGTCTCGCGCGACCAGAGGCCAAACTCGCCGCGCACTGCCACTGCCGGTGCGCGCAGCGCGTACAGCGTCAGCGAACCACCCACGACCACGGCAAGAAACAGCAGCACGTACAGGCCACGCGCCGGATCGGTGGCGAAGGCATGCACCGAGGTGAGCACGCCCGATCGCACCAGGAAAGTACCGAGCAGGCTCAACGAGAACGCGGTGATCGCGAGCAGTACGGTCCAGCTGCGGAACAGTCCGCGCTTCTCGGTCACCACCAGTGAATGCACCAGCGCAGTGCCGACCAGCCACGGCATGAACGAGGCGTTCTCGACCGGATCCCAGAACCACCAGCCGCCCCAGCCGAGTTCGTAGTACGCCC
>DAOLKH010000325.1:0-2833 GCA_035331685.1 Pseudomonadales bacterium | reverse complement strand
CCCAGCCGCCATGACGTCGTACCAGTTCGGCAAGCGCTCGCGTATCACGCCTGGTCAGCGCGGCTACGAGTGCCTCGTCCGTCGTCTCCGCGCTGACGCTCACGCTGCTCCTCGATGGTTCGCCCGCCGGGGGCTCCGGCATTCCCCGCGAGGGCGGGATTGCCGTCATGTTCGCCGATGTGTCCCTGCCGCTGCCATCGTCCATGGCCGCCGTCACTCGCAACCGTACCGTTGACTTGAGACGAGTCCGGTACTCTGATTCCTTCGCGGCGGCTGAGTCGGTTATCGTGCCGGGATGAAGATCTTCTGGCATCTGCGCGCATTCTTCCGCGCACACTGGCGTCGTTATGCGGTCGCGGGCCTGATGCTTGCCGGCGTCGCGGTGCTGAACCTGCTGCCGCCGGCGATCCTCGGTCGCGTGGTCGACGGCATCGTCGCCGGCACCCTGGATGCGTACGGTCTGTGGCGCTACGCGGGGGCGCTGGTTGCCATCGCCTTCGGCGTCTACGTGTTGCGCTTCCTGTGGCGGCAGATTCTGTTCAGCGCCTCCTACACGCTCGGACGCGAGTTGCGCCAGCGTATCCACGCGCATCTGTGCACGCTGTCGCCGGCGGCGCTGGTAGCGTTTCCGGCAGGTGACCTGATGGCGCGTGCCACCAACGATGTGCAGGCGGTGGAGATGAGCGCCGGCGAGGCGGTGCTGTCGATATTCGACGGACTGGTGACGGGCCTTCTCGTGCTCGGGGTGATGGTGTTCGGGCTGAGCGGTTGGCTCACCGCGATGGCGCTCGCGCCGTGGCCACTGATGAGCTGGGCGATGTGGCGGCTGGGAGTGCAACTGCTGGAGCGCTTCGATGGCGCACAGGCAGCGTTCAGCCGCCTCAACACGGTGACGCAGGAGAGCGTTGCCGGCCTGCGCGCGCTGCGCGGGCTCGGTGCCGAGGCTCACGCCGAACGCCTCTTCGCCAGCGCCTCGGTCGAGGCCGCGGCGGCCAGCCTCGAGGTGGCGCGGATCGACGCACGCTACGATCCGGTCATCTATCTGACCGTCGGCACTTCGTTCCTGATCACGCTCGGCGCCGGCGCCTGGATGATCGAACTTGATCGTCTGACGATAGGCCAGCTCACCAGCTTCACGCTCTATCTCGGGCAACTTGTGTGGCCGATGTTCGCGTTCGGCTGGATGGCGAACCTGGTGCAGCGCGGCAGCGCGGCGTGGGCGCGCATCGAAGAGTTCCTGCGCACGCCGTCCGGGGTGCCCGATACGGGCACGCTGCAGACAGTCAGCGGGCAGCGTCTCGAGGTCGTGGTGCGCGAGTTCGCCTATCCGGGGCGTGCGCAGCCCGCGCTTGCCGACCTGATGCTCGTGCTCGAGCCAGGGCAGACGCTCGGCGTCGTCGGCCCCACCGGCAGCGGCAAATCCACCTTGCTGGCTCTGCTCGCACGTTTCTACGAGGCGCCGCAAGTGAGCGTTTACCTCGGCGGCAGGCCGCTTGCGGAATACCGACTCGACGCGCTGCGTGCAGCCATTGCGGTCGTGATGCAGGAGCCGGTGCTGTTCTCGGCCACACTGCGCGAGAATCTGCTGCTCGCACGCCCGGATGCCAGTGAGCAGGCCATCACCGAGGTGCTCGAAACAGCGGCGCTCGGCAACGACATCGCGCAATGGCCGCAGGGTCTGGCTACCGAGGTCGGCGAGCGCGGCATCACGCTTTCCGGCGGCCAGCGCCAGCGTTTGTGCCTGGCACGTGCGCTGCTCGGGGAGGCGCGCATCCTGCTGCTCGACGATGCGCTGTCGGCGGTGGACGCCGAGACCGAGCACCGTATCCTGGCGGCACTCGAACGCCATACACGGCACCTGAGTCGAGTGATCGTGAGCCACCGACTCTCCACGGTGCAGTCGGCCCACGAGATTCTGGTGCTGCGCGAGGGGCGCGTGGTCGAGCGGGGTACGCACGCCGCGCTGCTGGCTGCTGGCGGTTGGTATGCACAAACCTGGCGCTATCAGCAGTTGGCGGCAGCTGCGGGCGGTGTCGCATGAACCGGCCACGGGTATTGCCGCGCCTGCTCGCGCTCGCCACCCGTGACCGGCGTGCGTTCACGAATGCCGTACTGCTGGTGCTGCTTGCTGCTGCTGCAGAAGTCGGCGGCCCGTTGCTGATCCGCACGTTCATCGATGCGCATGTGCAGACCGGTGAGTACCCGTTGCGAGCGGTGCTGTCGCTGGCAGTGGCGTATGCGGGGTTGCAGTGTGTGGCCGCGATGGCTGGCTACGCGCAGGGCGTGCAACTCGCACGGATCGCGCTCGATGCCGTGCTGCGACTGCGTGAGCAGGCATTCACTACCACGCTGCGACTTCCTGTCACGTGGTTCGATCGCACTCCGGTGGGCTCTGTGGTGTCGCGACTGACCAACGATACCGAGGCGGTGAAGGACTTCTACCTCAACGTGCTCGGCGTGGTGGTGGCCAATGGTGCGCGCGTGATCGGGATGGCCGTGGCGATGCTGCTGCTCGACTGGCGACTGGCGATTCCATGCCTTGCCTTCCTGCCGGCCTCGGCAGCAGTGATGTGGACCTACCAGCGCCTGAGCGGAGCACGTTTTCGCCGTGTGCGCCAGGCGCTCGCGACGATCAACGGTGCACTGTCGGAGTCGATCGGTGGCGTGCGTGCAATCCAGCTCACGCGTCGGGCACAGCATTTCGATCGGCGCTTCGCGATCCAGTGCGGTGAGCACTACCACGCGCGCATGGCCTCGCTCAGACTCGACGCGATGATGCTGCGGCCGCTGGTCGACCTGCTGCTGATGCTGTGCACGGCGCCCCCGAAGGTAT
>DAOLKH010000324.1:0-2850 GCA_035331685.1 Pseudomonadales bacterium | reverse complement strand
CCGGGCGCTGCCGTCGCGCTTTGCCTGTGCTGTCGCTGCTGCTCGGAGTCGGGCTTTGCGCTGGCGCGGCAGCAGAGGAACTCTTCTATAAATACGACAACGCCGACAGCATTACAGTAATCGATGATCACATCCCGCCCGAGTTTGTGCACAAGGGCTATCTTGTCCTGAATCGTGCCGGGCGCGTCGTCGAGGTGGTACCGCGATCGCTGACCGAAGCCGAAATGCGTGCCAACGGGCCGGAGATCCAGGCGCGCCTGCGCAGCGAGGAAGCCGAGCGCCAGAAGCACTACGACCAGACGTTGCTTGCACGTTACAGCTCCGTAGCGGATATCGAGGACATGAAGCGACGCCGGAGCGGCGAGATCCAGGTACGCATCAATCTTCAGAAGGGCAATATCGCAGGCTTCAAGGCGCAGCTCGAGAAGGAGCAGGGAGAAGCGGCCGAGCTCGAGATGTCGGGGAGACCCGTGCCGGAGAAGATCAGTGTTCACATCGAGGAGCTGCGGGCTGCGATAGCCGAGGAGGAAGCGCGGATCGTCCGGCTGGAGGCCGACAGGAGTACGGTCGAGGCGCGTTACCAGTTCGATATCGAACGTTTCCGCGTGATCCGTCCGGACGCGCGCTGAAGCCCGTCGCGTCGCTTCGTCCGCTCAGCGGAAAAAGGCAGCGGTCAGGACACGCCACTGCTCGTTCCAGTATTCGGTCGGCGAGCGCCGGAATTCCGAACGCACGTATTGGATGATACGGCCCTCGGCGGTCACGAGCAGCAGGTTTGCCGCCAGTGCCGCCGGCAGCACAGTACGCAATCCGTCGCGCAATTCGGCGTCGCGCAGCACCTGCCTGAGCTCGGTTTCAAGGCGGTCGAAGAGCTGCTGCACGCGCCCCCGAAGCCGGTCGGTTTCGCCGGTGAGGGCGTCACCGGTGAGCAGGCGTGTGATGCCCGGGTTGCGCTCGCAGAAGGTCAGCAGCAGGGTCAGGATCTGTTCGCATTGTGCGCGACCGTCGGGTTCATCCTCACGAATCCGGCCGATACGGCTGAACAGCGTGGTTTCGATGAACTCGATGAGTCCTTCGAACATCTTTGCCTTGCTGGGAAAATGACGGTACAGGGCTGCTTCGGAAACACCGACGTCGGCTGCCAGCGCAGCCGTCGTGATGCGCCCTCCGGGCGTGGCTTCCAGCATGTGCGCCAGCGACTGCAGGATCGCGTCACGTCGCGTTGTCTTGCCATTCATCTGGGCGCGTTGTTCCCTGTTCCTGCTGGCGGCGCCGTACTCTAGCGATTCGTTCAGCCTGCGGCAACGACGTGGCCGTTGCCACCCGATATCAGTGTGCCTACACCCGCGTCGGTGAACACTTCGAGCAGCACGGCGTGCGGTACCGTGCCGTCGATGATGTGTGCGCTCGTCACGCCGCTCGAGACGGCATCCAGCGCACAGCGGATCTTCGGCAGCATTCCGCCACGGATCACTCCGGCGTCGATCAACTGCTGCACCCCGCCGTGATCCAGCCCGGTGAGCACCTTGCCGTCGGCATCCATCAATCCCGGCACGTTGGTCAGCAGGATCAACTTTTCCGCTTGCAGCACTTCAGCAATCTTCCCGGCCACGAGGTCGGCGTTGATGTTGTACGACAGGCCGGCCCGATCGACGCCGATCGGCGCCACCACCGGGATGAAGTCGCTGTTCAGCACCATGTCGAGCACGGCGCGGTTGATGCGGCGTACCTCGCCTACATGACCGATATCGACAATCTCCGGTGCGTTGGTTTCCGCGGTGCGTACCGTGACCGACATCCGCGTCGCTTCGATCAGGTTGCCGTCCTTGCCGGTCACCCCGATCGCCTTGCCGCCATGGCGGTTGATGTTGGTCACGATTTCCTTGTTGACGGTTGCGCCGAGCACCATCTCGACCACGTCCATCGTCTGCGTATCGGTGACGCGCATGCCCTCCACGAAGCGGGACTCGATGTTCAGCCGCGCGAGCAGCGAGCCGATTTGCGGGCCTCCCCCGTGCACCACGACCGGATTCATGCCGACCAGCTTCATCAGCACCAGATCGCGCGCGAAACTGTCCTTGAGCTGCGGATCCACCATGGCGTTGCCGCCGTACTTGACGACGATCGTCTTGCCTATGAAGCGCTGTATGTAAGGCAGGCTTTCCGTCAATACGCGGGCAATGTTCACGGCGTTGGTGCGGTCGAGTGACATCGGCAGGATCCCTGGCCCCGGACAGTGGTCGTGCAGCATCTTATTACGCTGTGGCGCCTTCGGGATACACCACAGGCGCGCTGCCCGCAGGCGCTAGAAACCGCCGCTCGTTTCCGGCAGCAGGCGCGACAGCTCGCTGCGGAATGCCGCCCGGATCCGCTCCAGCGCCGCTTCGTCCCGCGCTTCGAACCGCAGGATCAGCGCGGCTGAGGTATTCGAGGCACGCACCAGCCCCCAGCCGTCTACAAACTCGGCACGCACCCCGTCGATGCGGCTGATGCGCGCGCCTTCGAGCGCGATTCCTGCCTCGATGGCTGCCATCGCGGCAAACTTGCGATTCTCTGCGATCGGAATCCGAAGTTCCGGTGTGGCCACGCTTTGCGGCAGGCTCGCAAGCAGTTCGTCCAGCGAACGCCCCTCGGCAGACAGGATCTCGAGCAGGCGGGCGGCGCAGTACAGCGCGTCGTCGAATCCGTACCAGCGGTCGCGGAAACAGATGTGGCCGGTGAACTCGCCCCCGAGCAGCGCGCCGGTTTCCTTCATCTTCTCCTTGATCCACGAGTGTCCGCCCATGCCGCCCTGGAAGATGTTGCCGCCGGTCAGGTCGAATGACGTCGCGAGGAAGGTGGTGTCGATCG
>DAOLKH010000323.1:0-2855 GCA_035331685.1 Pseudomonadales bacterium | reverse complement strand
CGGAACAGGCGCCGCGTTGCTTGCGGATCCGCAAGCAACGCGGCGCCTGTTCCGGCTGATGTTTGCCTCGTATTACGCCACGCCGGTCTACAACCAGTACCTCGCATGGGCGGGATACGAGCATGCAGCACGCGAGATCCGCGAAGGCTGGGCCGCCGGTGACCGTGAGCGCACCGCGCGTGCGCTCAGCGACGAGCTGATCGACGAGATCGCGATCATCGGCACTCGTGAGCAATGCCAGCAGCGTGTGCTCGATCTCGCCGCAGGCGGCATCCACACGCACGTGCTCTCGTGCCTGGGCTTCGATGCGGATCTGATCGAGGCGACGTACCGCGCCTTCGACGCGCAGCACTTCGCTTTCGCGCGCGCCTGATCACAGCGCGTGCTCAGCGCGCCGCGTCCCCGTCGTCCTGCGAACTGGCAGCAAGCTCGCGTTCGAGCCGTTGCGCGCGTGCACCCGGTGGCTTCGCGCGCGCGGTGAACCAATGGTACGCGAGCGGAACCACCAGCAGACTGAGCGCGGTGGAGACGATGACTCCCGAGATCACCACCACCCCGATCACGTAGCGCGTCTCGGTGCCGGCGCCGCTGGAGATGACCAGCGGCACCGCTCCCATCACGGTCGTGATCGAGGTCATCACGATCGGGCGCAGTCGCAGCGCGGCGGCGTCGAGCAGCGCCTGCTCACGCGCAAGACCCTCGCCACGCAACTGGTTCGCGAACTCGACCACCAGAATCCCGTTCTTCGCCGCCAGCCCGACCAGCATGATGATCGCGATCTGGCTGTACAGGTTCAGCGTCTGTCCGCTCAGCCACAGGCCGAGCAGCGCGCCAACCACCGCGAGCGGCACCGTCAGCATCACGATCAGCGGGTCGAGGAAGCTCTCGAACTGCGCCGCCAGCACCAGGTACACCACCAGCAGCGACAGCAGGAAGATCGCGTAGATCGACCGCCCCGCACTGCGCAGATCGCGCGACTCGCCCTTGAGATCGGTAACCGCGCCCGCAGGCAGCAGTTCGCGCGCGTTGCGTTCCAGCCATTCGATCGCCTCGCCGAGCGCGTAACCGTTGGCGAGATTCGCCTCGATCGTGATCGCACGCGTGCGGTTGAAACGGTTCAGCGTGCCGGCGTCGGCGAACTCCTCGAGCCGGATCAGGTTTGCCAGCGGGATCAGTGCGCCGCTGGTCGTCGAGCGCACGTGGATGCGCATCAGATCGTTCGCGGTGCGCCGGCTTTCCTCGAGCGCCTCGAGGATCACGTCGTACTCCTCGCCGTTCATCAGCAGCTTGGTCACGCGGCGCGAACCGAGCAGGGTTTCCAGCGTGTGCCCGATTTCCCCGACGCTGACTCCGAGATCGGCCGCGCGGTCGCGATCGACGACGACGCGCAATTGCGGCTTGGTTTCCTTGTAGTCATGATCGACACCGCTCAGCCCGGGATTGCCCGCGATGCGTTCGAGCATGAGGTCGCGCCAGCGTGCCAGCTCCTCGAAGGTGCCACCGCCGATCACGAACTGCACCGGTTTCTGGAAACGCCCGCCGAGGCCCTGCGGCATGGTCGGAAACGCCTGCACGCCGGGAACGTCCGCGATGCGCTGGCGGATCTCTTCGACGGTTTCCCACGCCGGGCGCCGCCCGGTGTCCCAGTGCGGCAGGTTGAAGATGCCGAGCGCCTGGCTGTAGATCTCGCTGCGCCCGAAGCCGCCCGGTGCGCGCAACAGCATGCGTTCGATCTCGCCACGCTCCACCAGCGGCATCAGGCGCTGCTCGATCATGTCGACCTGGCGCTGCGTGTAGTCGTACGAGGAGCCCTCGGGTGCATTCATGAACATGAAAAAGGAGCCGCGATCCTCGCGCGGTGCGAACTCGATCGGCAGGGCACGGAACAGCAGCACGCCTGCAACGCCGACCAGCAGGATCACGAGCACCGCAAGCCAGGGATGGTGCAGCACGCGTGCCAGCAATGTGCGATAGGCATCGCGGGCGCGCGCAAAGGCCCCGTCGTCGTGCTGCGGCGAACCGTGCGAGCGCAGTATCAGGGAGCACATTGCCGGCGAGAGTGTCAGTGCGGCCAGGCATGAAAACAGCACTGCTGCGGCCATCGCGACCGCGAATTCGCCGAACAGCCGGCCCACGTCGTCCTGCAGGAAGGTGATCGGCACGAACACCGCGACCAGCACCAGCGTGGTCGCGACCACTGCGAAGCCGACCTGGCGCGTGCCACGCCAGGTGGCCACGAGTGCGGTTTCGCCTGCGCGCATGCGCCGGTGTACGTTCTCGAGCACGACGATCGCATCGTCCACCACCAGCCCTATCGCCAGCACCAGTGCGAGCAGGGTCAGCAGGTTGATCGAGTAGCCGAACGCCCAAAGCACGATGAAGGTCGCCACCAGCGATACCGGCAGGGTGGCTGCCGGTATCAGCATCGCGCGCGTGTCGCCCAGAAACAGCCAGATCACCGCCACCACCAGCAGCGCGGCGATCAGCAGTGTCTTGTAGACCTCGTGGATCGCGCTTTCGATGAATACCGAGGAGTCGTAACTGCGCAGGATGCGCATGCCCTCGGGCAGCGACGACTGCAGGCGCTCGCGCTCGGCCTTCACTGCGCGCGCCACTGCGAGCGTGTTTGCAGTGCTTTGCTTGATCACGCCGAGGCCGACCATCGGGACGCCGTTGGCGCGGAACTGCTTGCGGTTCTCGGCGGCGCCGAGCTCCACCAGCGCGACCTCGCCGAGGCGTACCAGATGGCCGTCGCCTCCCTTGCCGACCACGAGCTGGCGGAAGTCCTCGGCGGTGCGGTAGCCGCGCTCCATGCGCACGACAAAATCGCGTTCGAGCGAGCGCAGTGTGCCGGC
>DAOLKH010000322.1:0-2870 GCA_035331685.1 Pseudomonadales bacterium | reverse complement strand
CGCCGTCGCCGTCGCCCTTGCTGTATTCGTAGCGCAACACCAGTTCGAGCTTCTCGTTCGGGCGGATCACCACCACCGGTCGCACCATCTTCTGCTCGAACTTGCCAAGGTCCTTGCCGTCGAAACGGTTCTCGATGAAGCCGTCGTCGTCGTTGTAGTAAACCGTCAGGCGGGCGGCCAGCCAGTCGCTGACGGGACCACCGACGCTGCCCATCAGGTACTTGCTGGGACCACCGTCCGGGCCCTGGTCGATCGCGGCACGTGCGCTGAACTCGAAGCTGTCCCCGGGCTTCTTCGTGTTGAGCAGTACGGCGCCGCCGGTCACGTTGCGGCCGAACAGCGTGCCCTGCGGGCCGCGCAGCACTTCCACGCTCTGCAGGTCGAAGGTATCGAACAGCAGGCCGTTGTTGAGGCCGACGTAGACGCCATCGATCACCACGCCAACGGTCGGGTCGATGCCGGGAATCGAGCTGTTGATGCCGAGGCCGCGGATCGAGAAGTTCGCCGTGCCGCGTGCGGTGCCTACGTCGTCGAGCGCGACGTTCGGCAGGCGTACCGAAAGATTCGTGAGGTCACGGATCTTCAGTGCATCGAGCTGACTGGCACCGAGCGCCGAAATCGCCATCGGCACGTCCTGCGAGGCCTCTTCGCGCTTGCGCGCGGTGACGATGATCTCGTCGAGAATCGCTGCGACGCCTCCCGGTGCGGCATCCTGTGCGTGGGCCAGCGGGATGCACGCGATCGCGGCTGCAAATGCGCTGACGCCGGTCGCGAGTGTCTTGCTGCGAGACGTCCGTGTGGTTTGTTGTCTGCTCATGCCCGTTTTCCTTGTTGTTGGAGGTGAGGGTTCCGCCTCGAAGTGTGGTTCGTTTTTGCGAGGGCAGCAAGGACAGACGCAAGGCAATCGCAGGTGTGGGGCAGATTCGTACGCCCCTCGCCATTTTGCGGCATCATTTTTCTCATGCGCGGATGCGCAGGCGCTCGCTCACTGCATCGGCCACGGCAAATCCCGACATGATCGCCTGCTGGGTGCCGATCCCGCGCCCGCCGGCGTCGCAACCGACCAGGAACAGGCCGCTTACCGGCGTTTCGATCGACGGTTTGTCGCTTCCGCATTGGCCCACGATCTGCGCGAGTCCTATCGTTTCGCCACCGCTGCCGGGGACCGTCGGGTCGCGGGTTGCGTTGGACACGCTGCGCGTGGTGTACAGATCCTTGTCTTCGACGAGTTCGCGCGCCTGCGGGAACAGACCGAAGAAAATCTCTTCGCCGGCGTCGGCCCAGGCGCGTATCGATTCGCGACTCATAGCCGGGTCCGGCGGACAGAACGAGCCGGTCAGTATCACCTGCCTGCCGGTTGGCGCCGCGTCGGGGTCGTAGTTGTTCTGCGCCTCGAAATAGAGGATGCCTTCGCGTGAGCCGTGCCCGGCGTCGGCTGCGACGAGGCGTTCGCTGCTCCACGGGCTGGTATCCGAAAATACGTTGCCGAAACCGCGTTCGGTCACCGGCCGACGCAGGAAATAGCGGTAACCGAGCAGCGCGTACGAGGGTACCAGCGCCTTCACGCGTGTCACGTAGTTGGGCGGGAAGCTGGCTTCACCGGCAAGCTTCAGCACCGTTGGCTGGATTCCCGCATTGCTGATCACCACCGGCGCCCGATAGCATGCCGGCGAACCGGTGTCACCCGAAGCAACGCAGATACCACGGGCGCGACCGTCTTCGATCAGCACGCGCTCGACCCGCGTGTGCAACAGCACCTCGCCGCCGCTTGCGCGTACCACGTCGAGGCAGGCGTCGGACAGGCGTCCGTAGCCGCCCTTGCAGAACAGTCCGCCGCGACGCAGGTAGATGTCCTGCAGCCCCTGGATCGCTTCGGCGGCGTCGAGGCGATCGACCGGCACCATGTACATGCCGTCGAGGCACAGGCTGACGATGAATGCGTACAGCGAGCGTGGCAGCCTTGCAGCGCGCAGGAAGCTGTCGAAGTCGCGACCTTCGTGGGTCGCGATCTCGTGCGCCGGCATCATCGTCAGCATCATGAAAAAGCCGAGTGCGCGTTCGTGTTCCGCAGCCGGAATGCCGAGCCAGTCGAACAGCACGAACGGGTTCACGCCGCTGTCTGGCATCGCGGGCATCGCCCGGTACTCGCCCTGCGGTGTACGGTAATAACTCCCGGAGCGCGATTCGACGAGCGTGATGCGGTCCTGCACGCCGAGCGTATCGACCAGTCTCTGGCACCAGTTGTCGACCACGGGCGCGCCCATCACGGGCCATGCCTGGTACGTGAAGCCGTTCTTGTGCAGCGTCATCGCCTTGCCGCCGGAAACGTTGTTTTTCTCGGTGAGCAATACCCTGAATCCGCGCTGCGCGAGCAGTGCCGCGCAGGCGGCACCGCCGAAGCCGGCGCCGATCACGATGACGTCGTGGGTGTTGCTGTTCATGACTCGATGCCTCGTACGGATTGCACTCGGTCCAGAGTCTGGCCATACGGCGCGCGCGTGTGGGCTGTGGTTTCCCCGCTTTGGGGAATCGGTACGTCAGCGCGGCGAATTCACCGCTTCGTGGCACGCCTGCGACGGTGGCCACCAAGGTCGCTCAGCCAGAACGCATCGGTGATGCGCAGCACGATCTGGACCTGGCGTTCCGTTGCCTGCTCGCCGAGTGGTTCGATGTCGAGCACGCCACGGTAGATCGGTGCCATCGTGACATACGACATCACGATGTTGTTGAAGGCAATCACGGTCCATAACAGCAGATGGCGCACCTCATCGTCCACGCTGGCGAGGGATTCCAGCGCAGAAACGGTTCCGCTGATCATCGGTTCGATCAGTTGCTCGGCTATCGTCGCACTGCCCGGCCCGCCGCTCAGG
>DAOLKH010000321.1:0-2877 GCA_035331685.1 Pseudomonadales bacterium | reverse complement strand
GCGATGGTCGATCGTATGGACTGGAACATCGGCCGGGTGCTCGAGTCCCTGCGCAACAGCGGCCGGCTCGACAACACCGTCGTCGTGTTCCTGTCCGACAACGGTGCGGCACCCGATACGCTGCAGGCCATGTTCGCGAACGTGAAGGGCTTCCAGCAACGTGGCGAAGGCGAATTCGCCGCCTGGGGCAGCGCCGACTCGACGCTCGCCTATGGCCCGCACTGGGCACAGGCCGCCACCGCGCCGCACCGGCTCTACAAGTCGGTAACCACCGAGGGCGGCATCACCAGCCCCACCATCATCCGCTACCCCGGCTTTGCGCGGCAGCAGAACGGCATCGACGGCCACTTCGCCACCGTGATGGACATCGTGCCGACCGTGCTCGAACTCGCCGGCGTCGAACACCCCGGCACGCACTATCACGGCCGTACGGTTGAACCGCTGCGCGGCAAGTCGATGGTTGCGTACCTGCAGAAAAAGACCGACCGCGTGCACGACGAAGACGAGGCCATCGGCTGGGAACTGTTCGGCCAGCGCGCGCTGCGCCAGGGCGACTGGAAGGCGGACTACGTCAGCGAACCCAACGGCTCGGGCCGCTGGGCGCTGTACGACCTGAAGCAGGATCCGGGCGAGCGCCACGATCTCTCCGCACAGCAACCCGGGAGACTGAAACGACTGGTCGCGCTGTGGGAAGACTACGCACGCGATATGGGCGTGATCCTGGACGAGCAGGTGGTTGGCCCCTACACGGGTCTGTAGGGGCCATCGCAAAACATCGCGAGGCGTGTGGCGACACCTTCGCACCGAGGAACGCGTGTTGCAGGGATGCGGCAGCCTCTTCTATCCGACGGGCGCGCGAGCGAACGCGCGGCGCAGCGCTTCGTGCGCGTTGCGCTGTGCATCCTGCGTGACCGCTGCAGCAACGGCCATGTCGGAACCGTGAAAGGCGCCTGGGTAGACGTGCAGCTCGGCAGGCACACCCGCACGTATCAGGCGCCGCGCATAGTCCATGTTCTCATCGACGAACAGATCGAGCGTGCCCACCGAAATGAACGCGGGCGGCAGCCCAGCAAGATCCGTGGCCCGGGCCGGTGCCGCGTAGGGTGATACCCCGGGTGCACCGGGTTCGTGCCCCAGCAGACAACTCCAGCCGATATGATTGGCCGTACGTGTCCAGACGAACTCGCCGGCATACGGATGCGGATCGCTGCTGGCGCAGGTGCGATCGTCCAGCATGGGATAGATCAGCCGCTGGAACGCGAGCGGCACTTCACCCCGATCGCGTGCCAGCAGCGCCAGCGCTGCCGCGAGCCCACCGCCCGCACTCTCGCCGCTCACTGCGATGCGCGCCGTGTCCACGTTCAGTTCGCGTGCGTTGGCGTGCAGCCAGCGCAGCGCCGTATAGCAGTCTTCCACCGGTCCGGGATGCGGTGCTTCGGGAGCGAGCCGGTAATCCACGGAAACGACGACACAATCGAGCTCGACGGCCAGCACCCGGTTGGCACCGTCCATCATGTACATCGAACCGAACACATAGCCACCGCCGTGGATATGCAGCACCGCGGGCCGCGGACGATCCGCACGCGCTCGCGGGCGATACACCAGCGCGCCGATCCGGTGGCCTTCCGGTGCCGGTATGCTCACCTCCTCTACGTCGACTGCAAGCTCCGGAGGCGGTGGCATCCCTGCCGCACTCTGCTGCATGTCGGTGCGCATCGCCGGGATGGATTCCCGCGAAAAATCCAGAGTCGGCAGCAGTTCGAGGGCAACGAGCAGTTCGGGGTCGATGAGGTGACGTGTATCCATGCAGTTACTCCGGATGCGGGTGTGAATGGTGTGTGGCTGCCGATTTCCTTCTTCGCCTGGCATTCCACCGGGAACGAGGTGAACGCCCGCTCGGCAATCCGCCTCACTCGTCCTGTTCAAATCGCAGGAAGTCGGCCAACCGCTCTGATTCCGCGATCTCATCGTGAGGCACGAGGATGTATTTCCACGATTTGCCACCGACGCTCCTGGCGTAATCCGAAGCATACTTGCACCAGCGCACTGCCGCAGCAGCCTTTGCGACGACTTCATCGGATTTCAGGTCGTCCCGCTTCTTGGTCTCGGCCAGGAGGATGAACGAATCCATCTCCACCACGAAGTCGGGAACGTATTCCGGTTGCTCGGTACCGAGCTTGTAATAGATCTGGAACTGCCCCCTGGCGGGTTTGAACCACTTGCTGGCGTCGCGTTCGAGGATGATGGAGAAACGGCGCTCGGTGTCCGAGTCGAACTTCTGCAGCGGGTACAGGCACTTGCTGAACCCACCGAACAGCATCGTCTTGATGCGCGCTACGTCATCCACGGTTTCGCGGTAGTGGCGCGGCGCTTGTCCCGCCGTGGCCGTGTAGTTGCAGGGCTTGAGCTCCGTGAAGCCGCGACTGACCTGCACCTCGAACTCGGTGGCCTCCTCGAAGAAGTGCGCCATCATCTGGGCGCGGATTTCTTTGGCAATCGTCCTGCGTTGCCCATCCAGCACATTGAGTGCATCGGCTTCCGAAAGGTAGCTGTGCAGGTGCTGCACCATCTGGCCCGCGAGGTCGTAGAGCAGATCGGCGTGGGTGAAGTAGTCGATGTCGTCGAAGTCCACCAGCGCGTGGACGATGTAGTCCTCCGGGCGCTGCTCCTTCAGGCCGATTTCCGCTGCCAGCGTGAACTGCTCGTTGGTGCGCAGCATCTGGCCAATGATCTCGCGCTCACCCGGTTGCAGGCGAATCTGACTCACGTCCAATGAGAACGAGCGAAAGCCGGTCGTCACCTCACCCTGGGGCACCACGGCGATGCGCGGGATGTCGATGGTCTGCTGCACCACGATCTCGGTGGTCTTCGCCACCA
>DAOLKH010000320.1:0-2878 GCA_035331685.1 Pseudomonadales bacterium | reverse complement strand
CAACGCCCCGACAACAGCCAGTGGGACGCGGACGGCCGCTTGCTGGTGGCCTCGCACGGTGGTGCCCCGTTCGAAGTCCTGGACTGTCTCGCGATCACCGAGGGCGCGTGCGGACTGCCGTTTGCGATCGTCGCCGTGAACCCGCAGACACTCGAGCGCCATACCGTGCTGGAGCATCGCGGCCCGCCCATGGGCGCGGCCACGGTCGCGCAACAGGTCGGCGACTACCTCTATCTCGGTTCGTTTGCAGGCGACCGCATCGTGCGGGTACCGCTGCGGGCTCCATAAGCCCTCACAAACCATCCCCGCAGAAGAATGTGTTGCAAGGCATGACGAAGCATGTGGTGACGGCTCTGTAGCGCAGCGGCTAAATCGGGTCACCGTCGACTGCCAGCACCGGCCCCTCGTCACGCTCGCGGGTAACGAATCCCGCACGTGCCGCAACCGTCGCGTCCAGCGTGCGGTAGCGGTAGAGGCCGTCGGCATCGAGTTCGCGTGCAATCCTGCCGCGCGCAAGCAGGGTGTGCAGATGCGCGATGCACTCGCCGAGTGCGAGACCGGTCTGCTCGGTGTCGAGCGGGCGCCGGAACAGTGCCGGCAGCAGCTCCAGCGCCGTATGCGGGATGACGCACGCTTCTTCCAGCGCCGCAAAATGGTTCTCGTGGTGAGCGATCAAACGCTGCAAGCGACGATGCAGCCCACGAAACGGCGTGTTGTGCGCCGGCAGCACCAGCACGTCATCCGGAAGGTCCAGGAAGCGTTGCGTCGTCTCCAGGAAATCCTCGAGCGGGTTGCCCTCGGGTTCTATCGCCAGCACGCTCACGTTCGGCGTGATGTGCGGGATCACCTGATCTCCCGCGAGCAACAATGCGCGCTCGCGATTCAGCAGACACAGGTGCTCCGGCGAATGTCCTCGCCCGATCACCACCTCCCAGTGTGAACCGCCGATTTCGAAGGTATCGCCAGCACGCACACAGTGAAAAGCGCGAGGGAGTGGCTCGACGAGACCGCCAAAGCTGCGCGTACGTTTGCGGAACCGTTCGAGAAAGTCGTCGGGTACTCCGGCACGGCGGTAATACTCTTCCGCCTCCCACAGCGGTCCGTCGCCGCTGCCGCGGGAAAACGCCAGCGCCATGTAGTACTCGCCGTGCGTCATCCACAGCGGCGCCCGCCAGCGCGTACTGAACCACCCTGCCATGCCCACATGATCGGGATGGCTGTGCGAGCAGATGATCCCGATCACCGGCTTGCCGCCGAAGTGTTCGGCGCTCACGCGCTCCCAGATCTCGCGGGTCGCATCGAGCCGCAGGCCGGTGTCGAAGATCCACCAGCCCGCGGCGTCCTCGAGTGCATACAGGTTGATGTGATCGAGCGCCATCGGCATGGCCGTGCGCACCCACAGCACACCCGGCTGGATCGTGGTCACCGTGCCCGGTTCCTGTTTTGTTCCCCAGGGGTACTCGAGCGATTCCTTGTTGCGGTCGTTCACGTAAGGTTTCCTGTGTCAAAGGCGCGCATGATCGGCAGTTCGCGCACGCGCTGTCCGGTGGCGGCAAAGATGGCGTTCGCAAGCGCAGGCGCCAATGGCGGCACGCCCGGCTCACCGATGCCGGTTGGCGGCGCGTCGCTCGGCACGAAATACGTTTCGATCGGCGGGCACTGATCGATGCGAAGCAGCGGATAGTCGTCGAAGCTACCCTGCTCGACCGCACCGTCGGCAATCGTGATCTCGCCGTAGAGCGCTGCAGTCAGCGCCAGCACCACCGCACTCTCGAGCTGCATGCGCACCACGTCGGGATTCACGACCGTGCCGCAATCGACCGCGCACAGCACACGGCGCACCCGTGGCACGGCGTTCACCAGTTCGACCTCGACGATCTCCGCGACCGCCGACTGGAAGCATTCGAGCACCGCGATGCCCTGGTAGACCCCCGGCGGAGCCATGCCCCACGCAGCCTTTTCCGCCACGAGTTCCAGTACCTTGCGCTCGCGCGCGTCGATCGGCAGTCGCGTCAGGCGAAATTTCAGCGGGTCCTCACCTAGCGCGTGCGCAACCTCGTCGACGAAGCTCTCCGAGAAAAACGCATTCTGCGAATTGCCTACCGAACGCCACACGCCAACCGGTATGCCGGGGTCGTGCAGCAGCGACTCGATCCGCACCCGCGGCAGGTAGTACGGAATCCCCGAGGCACCTTCGGTGTTCATCGGGTCGCGACGGGCGGCGAACGGTTCGATCGGCCTCGCGATCGACGCCGGCACCGCCTCCGGCAGCAGCAGCGGTGCAATCAGCGGCACCATGCCAGCCAGCACGCTCGGGGAGACGATGCGTGCTTCCCACGCGAGCAGCGCACCCTCGGCGTCGAAGTCGGCGCGCATCGCAGCCAGTGCCGCCGGCCGGTAGCAGTCGTGACGCATATCGTCCTCGCGTGACCACACCAGCTTCACCGGCTGACCGATCGCGGCCGCGACGTCCACCGCCTCGAGCACGAAATCCATGTACGTGCGGCGCCCGAACGCGCCACCGACGAGTTGCGGGTGCACACGTACCGCCTCACGCGCAATCCCGAGCCGGCGCGCGACCATCGCCTGCAGCACGTCCGGGCCCTGGGTACCCGCCCATATTTCGGCGCGGCCGGCGGCGACGCTCGCCACCGCTGCCAGCGGCTCCATCGCCGCGTGCGCGAGATACGGCACGCGGTACTCCGCCGTGAGCGTGCCGGCGACGCGCTCCGGATCAGGTGCCTCACCCTCCTCGCGCACCACGTGTCCGGATTCGCGCAAGCGCCCGCGCTGCGCCGCCGTGATCGCTGCCGAATCCAGCCCGGCGAGCGGCCCCTTGTCCCACTCGAGCTGCAGCCGCTCGGCACCACGGCGTGCC
>DAOLKH010000319.1:0-2887 GCA_035331685.1 Pseudomonadales bacterium | reverse complement strand
AGTGCGGTGGCGTTCACAGCACGATCACCAGCAGCACGAGCAAGGTCAGGAAGCTGTACAGCAGGTAGACCGCGATGCGACCCTGCTGCAGCCGTCCCACGAGGTTCGCTGCGTAGATGACGCTGCGTGCAAGCGGCAGGTAGAGCAGGGACCAGAAGCGGTCTTCCACCCTGACCCGGTACACCGGCGATTCGTCGAGTGGAGAAGGCAGTTCGCGGCGCATGCGGAAAAAGGGTCCGAAAATGTGGCGGATCGGCTGACCGAAGCCTTCGGCGCTGTCCTGCATGCGTGCGTCCTGCCGGGCGAAGCCACAGTCCCACGCCGGCGCACGGCGTTCCGTGCGTCTGTAGATGCGGGTGGCGACGATCACGCCGATGCCGAGCAGCAGTGCAATGCCGAGCAGGAATACCAGCGGGCTGTACGAGGCGCGCTCGGCCGACAGCGGTACAAGCACCCACCAGGGCGTGGAGTCGGGGCGTGCCAGCGAGGCGCCGAGCAGCGTCATGCCGACGCCATCGAGCACGCCGATCACCAGTGCTGGCAGCAGCCCGAGCAGGATGCAGGCTGCGGCCAGCCACAGCAGTCCCAGCCGCTCCAGGCGGCCGCAGTCGTGTGCACGCGCCAGCGCGGGCTCACGCATCTGCCCGAGGAACACCACGCCGTAGAACTTGACCATCACGTAGGCTGCGAGCGCGGCAGTCAGTGCCAGCACCGACGCACCGAGCGGGATCAGCATGTTCATGAACGGGCGTGGCACCTCGGGTGTCAGCAGCAGCGCCTGCAGCATCAGCCACTCGGACACGAAGCCGTTCAGTGGCGGCAGACCGGCGATCGCCAGCGTGCCGATCAGCGCCAGCCACGCGACCCACGGCATGCGCCGGATCAGACCGCCGAGGCGTCCGAGGTTGCGCTCGCCGGTTGCGTGCAGTACCGATCCGGTGGCGAGGAACAGCAGGCTCTTGAACATCGCATGGTTCAGGCAGTGATACAGCGTCGCGGCCAGCGCGAGCGCGGCTGCTGTCGGCATCTGTTCGGCCTGGAACAGCAGTGCAAGCCCGCAGCCGGTGAATACGACGCCCAGGTTCTCGATCGAGGAATACGCGAGCAGGCGCTTCATGTCGGTCTGCACCGCGGCAAAGACGACGCCGAACAGTGCGCTGAAAAGGCCCAGTGCGAGCAGCACGGCGCCCCAGTGCCAGATTGGCGAGGGCAGCAGATCGAGGCTGACCCGCAGCAGGCCATACACGGCGGTCTTCAGCATCACGCCGCTCATCAGCGCCGATACCGGCGACGGTGCGGCGGGGTGCGCTTCCGGTAGCCAGACGTGCAGCGGCACCAGTCCGGCCTTGGCGCCGAAACCGATCAGCGCGAGTACGAAGGCGAGTGTGGCGCGCGATGGGGCCAGATCCGCCGTGCGCATGGCATCGAAACTGAACTGCCAGCTCCCGCCCTGCAGCACGCCGAAGCAGAGCAGGATCGCGATTGCGCCGACGTGCGCGAGCAGCAGGTAGAGGAACCCGGCGTCGCGGATCGTGGCGATGCGGTGCTGGGTGGTGACCAGGAAGTAGGAGGCGAGCGCCATCGATTCCCAGCTCACCATGAACGTGTAGGCGTCGTCGGCGAGCAGCACCATCGCCATGCTCGCGAGGAAGACGTGGTACTGCAGGCACAGCAGTCCCGGGGGCGTGCCTTCACTGATACGGAAATAGCCAGCCCCGAACACGCTGATGCCGGTGGAGGCGCTGCCGAGCAGGAACAGGAAGAACGCTGCCAGCGGGTCGATGCGCAGGTGCACCGGCAGCTCCGGCAATCCGAGCGGCAGGATCATCGTGCCCGCCGGCGCGCACAGACCGGCGAACCCTGCAGCTGCGAGCACCAGGCTTGCAGCAGCCCCGAGCGGGAACAGCAAGCGTGCGACCAGTGCGGTATCGTGCGGACGCAGCAATCCGCTCGCACCGATCACGAGCCACCCGACCACCACGGCCAGGCTGACACCCAGGATCGACACCGGCTCAGCCATGCCGATCGTCCGCGCTCCGTGATGGATTGACGGTTCCTCTCGTCATGCGACAACCTCCGCCCGACGACAAGAGCTGCATGATACTGCCCGCGTCTTGAATCATGTTAATCTGATTTGCATTGTGTTTGTCGTCAATGTGAATTTGATGCCTGGATCATGAGTATGGAAAACCGCACTGCACGACTCACGGTATTGATTGATCCCGGCAAGAAGGCCGTTTTCGAGCATCTCTGTGCGCGCGAGGACCAGACGCCGTCACAGGTGGTGAGACGCCTGATCCGCGAGTACATCGAGAGCCGGCTCGGGCATCCGTGGCGGCCGGGCGACACGGTGGAATCGACGCTGTTGCAGAACCTCGAGCGTGAACCCACCGACGATGGAGCTGTTCGCTGAAGGAAGGTGTTGTCACGCACCAGGCAATGTGTTGCGATGCGCCATCGGATACCCAAGCAAATGCGTCAACGATTGCTCCGCACCGTCGATGCGCCTAGACTCCCCGGGTCCACGGCGCTGAAGCCGTCCCGATTCACCGTTGGACGTAGGTCGGCATTCATGCCGACAGCCGCGGGCCCACGGCGCTGAAGCCGTCCCGATTCACCCCTGCAAGGAGAACATAGTCATGGAACACCAGTTGCCAGCGTTACCGTACGCACGTGATGCACTCGCACCGCACATGTCGGCCGAGACCTTCGACTACCACTACGCGAAGCACCATCAGGCCTACGTCACGAACCTGAACAACCTGATCAAGGGCACCGAGTTCGAGAACCGCTCGCTGGAGGAGATCGTGAAGACCGCACCTGCCGGGGGCGTCTACAACAACGCCGCCCAGGTCTGGAACCACACCTTCTTCTGGAGCTGCATGAA
>DAOLKH010000318.1:0-2889 GCA_035331685.1 Pseudomonadales bacterium | reverse complement strand
TGTGCGCCACGGCAGCAGCGCTGGCGCCATCAGCCGAACACGTCCACTTCGCGCAGCAGCCGATCCACGAGCGCACGGCCATCACCCTCGAAGTCCGCGCCTGGCCGCAACCGATGCGCCGTGACCGCCCGCAGCACCGCCTGCACGTCCTCCGGCACCACGTGTGTGCGCCCTTCCATGTACGCCCAGCTGCGCGCAGCGGCCATCAGCGCCAGCGCACCGCGTGGCGACAGGCCCTGCGCAAAACCGGGAGCGGTGCGCGAAAACGCTACCAGACGCTGCACGTAGTCGAGCAGCAAGGCAGATGCTGCAACGCGTGCCGCCTCCTGCTGGATGCGGTGCAACTGCTCGCGTGTGATGCGTGCGCCGAGTGAGTCGGGGGTGATCGAAGCGGTCGCACCGGCAAGGATCGCGCGCTCGGCGTCGCGATCCGGATAACCGATCGAGATGCGCATCAGGAAGCGGTCGAGCTGCGATTCCGGCAAGGCAAAGGTGCCGGCCTGCGTAAGCGGATTCTGGGTGGCGATGACGAAGAAGTCGGCCGGCAACGCTCGCGTTTCGCCTTCGATGCTGACCTGGCGTTCGGCCATCGCCTCGAGCAGGGCGCTCTGCGTCTTCGGCGTGCTGCGATTGATCTCGTCGGCGAGCAGCACCTCGGTGAAGATCGGGCCGGGGTGGAAACTGAAGCTGCGTGAGTCCTGATCGAACACCGATACGCCCAGAATGTCACCCGGCAGCATGTCGCTGGTGAACTGGACGCGCCTGAAATCCAGTCCGAGCACGCGTGCGAGTGCGTGCGATAGCGTGGTCTTGCCCATGCCGGGCAGATCTTCGATCAGCAGATGGCCACGGGCGAACAGCGCGCACAGCGCCAGGCGGATCTGGTGATCCTTGCCGAGCAGCACGCGAGCAACCTCGCGCACGATGGCTTCGATGACGTCCTGCACGCACTGCTCCCTGCTGCTTTGGCCTGTACCCGGGTGATTCCGGTCCGCGGCCGGGTCTGCGTGAGCCCTTGTCAGGTGGTGGAAGGATCACTCGCAGCGTACAGGCCGCGCGCCAGATCTTCCTGCAGATCTGCCGGGTCTTCCAACCCGACCGCGACCCGGATCAGGCCGGGTACGATACCCTGTCGGCTGCGCTCCTGCTCCGTCAGGCGCCCGTGCGTGGTCGTGGCAGGATGCACGATCGTGGTCTTCGCATCGCCGAGGTTCGCCGTGATCGACATCAGGCGCGTGGCGTCCATGAAACGCCATGCCGCGTCGCGTCCACCCTCGACCGTGAACGACAGCACGCCACCGAAGCCACGCTGCTGCCGGCACGCCAGCGCGTACTGCGGATGCGTCGGCAGGCCCGGGTAATTGACGCTGACGATGCCGGGCTGGTGCTGCAGCCAGTGCGCAAGCTCGAGCGCACTGCGACTGTGCGCCTCCATGCGGATACGCAGTGTCTCCAGGCCCTTCAGGAATACCCAGGCGTTGAACGGACTCATGCACGGTCCTGCCGAGCGCTGGAACGCGACCACCTGCTCCATCAGCTCGCGGCTGCCGCACAGCACGCCGCCCAGACAGCGGCCCTGGCCATCGATGTACTTGGTCGCCGAATGCACGACCACATCGGCTCCGAGCGCGAGCGGTTGCTGCAATACGGGAGTCAGAAAACAATTGTCGACGACCAGCAGCGCACCATGCGCCTTGGCGATCGCCGCCACGCGTTCTATATCCACCACTTCGCACAGCGGATTCGAAGGCGTCTCCAGAAACAGCATCCGGGTATGCGGACGCAATGCGGCCTCCCAGCCTGCGTAATCGGTAGCATCGACGTAGTCGACCTCGACGCCGAACTTCGCGATGAAGCGGTTCAGCAGCATCGTCGTCGAGCCGAACACGTCGCGTGAACACAGCAGGTGCGAACCGCTCTCCAGCAGACTCATGCACGCGGCAAGGATCGCGGCCATTCCGGAGGCGGTCGCCACTGCCTGGGCAGCACCTTCCAGCGTTGCGATGCGTTCCTCGAACACGCGCACCGTCGGGTTCGTGTAGCGCGAATAGACATTCCCGCCACCGCCGGCAAAGCGTGCCGCCGCATCTGCTGCCGACCCGAACACATAGCTCGACGTCAGGAACAGCGCTTCGGAATGCTCGCCCTCGGCTGTGCGCACCTGACCCGAACGCACGGCCCGCGTGTCGGGGCGCGCGCCGGCAAGTACCCGTTGTCGTTCCTCGTCATTCATGCCTTGCACGCTCTCCGTGAATGCTCAACCCGCGTGGTTGTGCAGGCCGAGCAATGTGCCATCACCCGTACGCACGGTCGCATCGGCACCCGCCTGCGAGTATTCGCTGCGCTCGGCCCGCAGTCGTTGCAGATAATCACCGTCGATGTCGCCGGTCACGTAATGGCCGTCGAATACCGAGCAGTCGAACTGCTCGACCCGCGGATTGCCGTCGCGCGAGCACGAGATCAGATCCTCGAGATCCTGGTACACCAGCCAGTCGGCTCCGATCAGCGTGCAGACTTCGTCTTCGCTGCGTCCGTGGGCGACCAGCTCGTCTGCCGACGGCATGTCGATACCGTAGACATTCGGCCAGCGCCCCGCAGGCGCCGCAGACGCGAAATACCCCCGCCGTGCACCGGCGTCGCGGGCCATCTGGACGATCTCGCGGCTGGTGGTGCCGCGGACGATGGAGTCATCGACCAGCAGCACGGCCTTGCCCTTGAACTCCTGATGAATCGTGTTGAGCTTCTGGCGCACCGACTTCTTGCGGATCGCCTGGCCCGGCATGATGAAGGTACGGCCGATGTAGCGGTTCTTCACGAAGCCTTCGCGGTACGGCACGTTGAGATGGTGGGCCATCTCCATCGCCGACGGCCGGCTGGAATCGGGAATCG
>DAOLKH010000317.1:0-2894 GCA_035331685.1 Pseudomonadales bacterium | reverse complement strand
GAATGCGCCCACCAAGTGCGGTCTCGCCACTGTCGATCAGCGCCCCCGCCTCGCCGTCCGCGCACAGCCCGAGGTTTTCGTAATGCACCAGTTCGGCCGTTGCGAAACAGTCGTGCAACTCGACCAGATCCAGATCCTGCGGCCCCAACCCCGCCTGCTCCCAGGCCGCACGCGCTGCGAGTCGCGTCACCGCGTTGAAGTCGGCGCTCGCGAGGGCACGCGCCTCGAAGGGATCGCTGGCCATCGCCGAAGCGCGGATCAGCACCGCACGTGCAGCAAGCCCCAGACGCCTGACTGCCGACTCCGACGCCAGCACCGCAGCCGCCGCACCATCCACGTTCACCGAGCACATCAGCCGGGTCAGCGGGTAGCTGATCATCGGCGCGTTCATCACTTCCTCGAGCGGCGTTTCGACACGGTACATCGCCTTCGGGTTCAGTGTGGCGTGGTGGTGGTTCTTCACTGCCACGCGCGCAAACTGCTCGAAGGTGGTGCCGAAACGGCGCGTATGTTCCTGCCCGATCAGCGCAAACATTGCCGGCATGGTATCCGAGCCGATCGCCCCCTCGGCGACGAAGCCATCACCCGTACCGGCGCCGAGCAATCCCTTGCCCATCTGCTCCACACCAACTGCCAGCACCAGATCGCAGATACCGGCACGGATCGCAACCCACGCCTCGCGCAGCGCGGTGGCACCGGTGGCGCAGGCATTCGCGACGTTCACCACCGGAATCCCGGTCATGCCGATCTCGCGCAGCACACGCTGCCCGACCATCGACGCGGACTGGTACAGGTTGCCGCAGTACAGCGCCTGCATGTCGCGAATCGACAGGCCACAGTCATCGAGTGCGAGCAGCGCGGCTTCGGCTGCCAGATCCTCAACACTGCGCTGCGGAAAGCGGCCGAAGCCGATCATGTCGGCGCCAATCACGTACACGCTGCTCATGATTGATTCTCCCGCTCGGGAACGAAGGCGAAACTGATATACGCAGCACCACTCGCATCGCGCTGACCACTGTCGCGAAACACCACGCGCACCGGCATGTCGAAGCGCACCTGTCGTGGTTCGACATCGCACAGTGTGCCGCGCAGTGTCGGGCCATCGTCGAGATCGACCACCGCCATCACGAAAGGTACCGGCACCCCAGGAAAGCTGCGACACACGGCAGTGAAGCTGTAGACGCGACCGCGATCACCAAGTCGCCGTGTCACCATGCGTTCACGTGCGCCGCAGGCTGCGCACACCCGTCGCTCGCCGAGGAATACCGCATTGCAGGCAGTGCAGCGCGAGCCCGCAAGATACGCACCCTCGTGATCGAGCACGATGTAGTCCTGCGCCGCGATCCGGCCCGCAGGTGCATCCGATGACTTCATCACGACGATACCTCCAGAAACGACGCACCCACGCAGACGTTCGCCTGCTCGACGCCGTACCCAAAAATTCGGGTTCTACTTGGCACGAAGTCAGATTAGAGTAACGACATGGAAACTTCGACTACCGAAACAACCGCATTGCACGATGCGCTGGCCGATGGTGCCGTCGCGGTGTGCGTAAAGGATGGCGACGGACGTGTCCTGATGCAGGACGCACGTTGCCGGCAAATCTGCGGTGAACGCAGCGGCACGGTGTGCAGCGATGGCTGCATGGCGCTGTTCGCCTCCGATCATGACCGCCAGTGGCGCGACTGGGGCAGCAGTACCTACGGCAACCGTCCGATCAATGGCGCGCTGTACGACGTGACGATGATCTGCAGTCCGCAGCGAATCACGACGCTGCTGCAGCCGCTCGATGAGCGCCAGCACAGCGCACTGGCTCACTACGCGAATGTTGGACTGACCGCACGCGAGCAGGAAGTCCTGGCACTGGCGCTGCGCGGAAACACAAATGCCGAAATCGGCACACAGCTGGGCATCTCGCGGGCGACGCTGCGCACACACCTGAACCGCATCTACGCGAAGTTGCGCCAGCGCGGCATCTCGACCGAATTCCTGCCCGGCTGCCGTACGCGCGAGTTCGGGACGATGCGCAGTGCAGGCGATGGAACTGGCGATGGAACTGATGCTACGCCGACGGCGGCGGTGAGGACCTGATCCGTTCGCGCAAGGCACGGTCGATCGCGGTCCAGCTCAGCGGCTCGAGCGAGTCGAGCATGTTCTTCACGATCAGCCCGAGCTCGGTATCACCCTCGATGTCGAGCCTGCGGTTGAAGAACAGGGTGTCGGGGTCTTCCTCGCGACGCAGCAGCTTCAGGTACTCCGCAGTATCCGCACTGAACATCAGGTCTGGTTCGCCCGGCCCGAACACTGGCCGGAAGCGCCCGCCCTCGTAGCGGAAACGGAAGCGCGCGCCGACGTCGCGCACATGGATCACGAAGGTTCGCCCCTCGAGCGCCGACAGATCCTCGGGCAGCAGGCGCAGGTAGCGCGCAAGGTTCAGCGCGAGCGCCGCTGGGATGCCGTGCGGCCATTGCGGCAGGCGCTCGATCAGACGTGCCAACGGTGCGGGAAACCTCGACGTCACTCCCATCGCAGTGCCTCCGGCACAGTTTTCTCCATCCCCGGCCGGCCAAACCAGTAGCCGTCGCAGGGACCGACGGGCAGCAGGGAGTCGATATCGGGCGGCGTTTCGCCACGCAGCGCCACGGCCCGCAGCCCAACAGGTGACAGAATCGGTATCAGGCGACCCATGCAGCTTAGTCCAGGTTCACGAAAGTGAACCATTGCCGAAACCATCGACGATCGCAATGGGATCACGCTGGCCGCGTGTTGCCTCGTCGGGCTGGTGAACGGGATGTTGGTTTCGCTGACCAAGCTGCCCGCCTTCATCGCGACGCTGGGTACGATGATCATCGCGCGCGGCATCGCGCAACTCGCGAACGGCAACATGAATACGG
>DAOLKH010000316.1:0-2894 GCA_035331685.1 Pseudomonadales bacterium | reverse complement strand
TGCTGGAAACGCACGTCGGCATCGGCGTCGCTCAGGCGCAGCGCTCCGTCGTGCAGCAGCAGGCCGTTGGCCGTGCGCAGCATCTCGCGCGCCACCGGGTTGATGAAGCTCACGCGGTGGTCTTCGTTCAGCGTGATGCAGCCCGCATGCATCTGGGCAAACTGTTCCTGCGCAATATCCGCCATGATGCGCAGGCGCCCAATGCCGGCATGGATCGACAGGGCCTGTGCGATGTGCGGCAGCAGCAGATCGAGCAGCGCAGTGTCTGCCTGCACGAGCGCCGATGCTGTACGCCTGCGTACCAGCCCGAACACGCAGTTGTAGTGCTCGTCGACGGGAAAATACGCTGCGGCCCCATCGCAATAGCCGATGCCGGTGAACCAGCGGTGCCAGCGTGCACGGGCGTCCGGCGCCAGCGCCCTGGCCAGGTCCAGTGCCGTGTAAAAGCGGTGTGGTGCGCGTCGCAGCAACTCGGCCTTGATCGGATCGTCGCTGGAATAATAGGTCTCGTAGGCCACCATTTCCGCATCCGCGGGGAACTGGTCCACCTGGTGCCAGTCACCGGTTTCCAGGTTCGATAGCGAAATCGACGCCAGGCTGGCGTCGAGCATCGCGCAGGTGCGCGCAAGGAAACGCCCGAGTCCGGTGTCGTCTGTCACGCTCGCGTACAGATCGTGGAGCAGCGCGCTGACGTCCTGCACGCGCGGCAGCGCCCCCGACGCCCGCTCCGCGCCCACGCCTCAGCGCACCATGGCGATCGGCCCGCTCAGTACCAGCTTCATCAGCTCGGCCTGCTTCGTGGTGCCGGTCTTGCGGAACACGCGCTTCAGTTGCGAGCGCACCGCGATGATCGAGCGACCCGCAGCGTGCGCGATCTCCTCGGGGGAATCGCCCGCGGCGATCGCCTCCACCAGCTCCGCTTCCTGGTCGCTCAGGCCGTACACCTTGCCGATCACGTCCGTGACGCGCGCCAGCGGTTGCTCCGCGTTGTGGATGAACACCACGGCCAGCCCCGCGAGCGGCCCGTGCAGCGAAGTGCCGGCGCTGCTGCGATACGGGCTGATTGCCACTGCCAGCGGCTCGCGGCCCGCGCCGCGCCCGATGTGCAGCAGCTCGCGCGCCACGTCACCGTCCGACAGATCGCTCGAGATATGCGTGCGGATCGCGTGCAGCAGCGCCGTGCCGCTGTCTTCGTCTTGCGCGCCGATACGCCCCTCCCCGTCGATGTGCAGCGCGTCGGCCGCGGTGAACAGCGCGCGTGCCGCCTCATTGCAGTACTGCAGCACGCCGTGTTCGTCGACGATCGCCACCCCGATCGCGTAGCGGTCGAATCGGTGCATCGCCGCCACGCCGATCGCGCGCACCGGCTCCAGCCGGCGCGTGATCGCGAGCGTGCGTCCCAGGTGCGGCAGCAGCCCTTCCAGCAGCGCGCGGCGTGTCGCCTCGATGCGCGAGCCATCGGGCGCGCGGCGTACGAAACCCACATACGTGACCATGCCACCGTCGGCCTCGAGGTGCGCCAGCAGGCACTCGGTGTCTTCCGCCAGCGCGGGGGTGCTGCCGTGCTCGCCGGCGAGTGAGCGCAGCTCGTGCAGGCGCTCGGGCGCCGCGTGTGCTTCGAGGCGCCGGTACAGTGCCAGGTCCGGGAACGCCACCTGTTCGCGGCTGCCGCTCCAGTCGTCACGTGCCGTGGTCACCACGAAACCGTGCACGGCGTTCTCGCCGCGCCGGGCGCTTGCCAGCAGGCCAGCATCGGCATCGGCGAGCAGGGTCATCGCGTGCAGCGCCACGCGCAGGCGTTCCGGATCATCGACCGCCTCGAGCAGCAGTCGGGTGATGTGCAGTCCCTGCTCGAGATGAGCGCTGTTCATCGCTGTTCCTCTCCCGTCCGGTCAGATGGCATGACGAGCCGGTGACAGTTTCTCTGATCTTCCAAGCGTAGTCGTCTTGTGTATTGGCTGTCATGGTCCATATGGTTGATCGACATCGAGCTGCACTATCACCAATCGGTGCTCATCCTCTGCGCACAGCTCGTATCGGGAGGCGCAAGGCGTATACGTACAAAATATTGTGCCTGCGTGATCAATATGGATCATGACGGGGCGCGCGATGCTCGCTTATCTTGGCCACATGTCGACGCGGTTGTGACTGTTCAGCGCTTGGTGGCGTGAAGCCAGCGTGACGCCAGCAGCCGATCGGAGCCTATCAAGTGCCTGGTTGTGGCCTTACCCACACGGATGTGGGTTTGGCTTCATCCAGGCATTTGTCGTATGGATCTGAAGATTCGGCATGTTCTGAAAAGCTTTATCGCTGCAACTTCGACGAAAGAGACACTCGTAGGCCTGGAGGCAGACCCCGCCGCCACCTACCCCGGCCGCGACGAAGCCAGGGCCACGCTGGATTCCTTGTGATTGTTGCGCCATCCGCTGCGCTTTTTTTGAGGGCGGCATTCCCCTAGAATGCCCGCTCAGATTTCCGCTGGCTTGAGCCGGGCAACCGCAAGCGAGACGGCGTCTGAATCGGATTCCGGTACGGGGCACACCGGTTGGCCCTACCCTCCCAGGTCAGGAATTCGTTGTCCCGATGCCTGCGCTGCGCTCCCCCGGGCTGCCGGAGTACCTTTCCGGGTGGCTCTGCCGCCGCGACCACACGAGGAGAAACCATTGACTACCGAGCTCCATCGGCCGGCCGTTCTCGCGCTCGCAGACGGCAGTCTGTTCCGTGGTGTCTCGATCGGCGCAGCAGGCACCAGCAGCGGCGAAGTGGTGTTCAACACGGCGATGACGGGCTATCAGGAGATCCTGACCGACCCTTCCTACGCGCGGCAGATCATCACGCTGACCTATCCGCACATCGGCAATACCGGCGTCAACCGCGAGGACGAGGAGTCTGGC
>DAOLKH010000315.1:0-2900 GCA_035331685.1 Pseudomonadales bacterium | reverse complement strand
GCCACGGCGGTACCAGTCCGGCCGCAGCGAACGGAATCGCGGCTGCGTTGTAGCCGATCGCCCACACAACGTTCTGGCGGATCACCGTGCCTGTCTGGCGCGCCTTCGCCAGCGCCTGTGGTATGCGCCACAGATCGCCGGCAAGCAGCATGCAGTCGGCGTTCGCGCGCGCGATATCGGCTGCGTTGGCCAGCGCGATCGAAACCCCGGCGCCGGCCAGTACCGCAACGTCGTTGACACCGTCCCCGACCATCACGACGCGCCGCCCCGAGGCCTCCAGCGCGCGCACGCGCTCCAGCTTCTGCTCCGGCGACTGGCGTGCGTGCCAGCCTTCGATGCCGAGCCGTGCGGCGACGCGCGCGACTTCCGGTGCCGAGTCGCCGCTCAGCAGCAGGCAGTCGATGCCCCTGCGCTGCAGCCAGTCGATCACCGCGTGTGCTTCCGGGCGCAGGGTGTCGGCGAGGCGGAACCGCGCCAGTGCGCGCCCCTCGCCTGCGAGCACGATCCAGTGCTCCGCATCCTGCTTCGCGTACTGTTCGCCGAGCGCGAACGCCGCGTGCCCGATGCGGTAGTGCCTGCCTGCGACCCGGCCTTCCAGGCCGCCGCCCGGCCAGGCGCGAAATTCCTCGACGGGTGCGCGCGGCAGTTCCGCGAAGGCACCGGCGATCGGATGCGCAGACAGTGCCTCGAGTCCGGCCGCGACGCGCAGGCATTCGTCACGCTCGGCTCCGCCTTCGATGTGCACCTGTTCGAGTCGCACCTGGCCGGTGGTCAGCGTGCCGGTCTTGTCGAACACGATCGTATCGGCCGCCGCCAGAGCGCCGAGCGCGTGTCCGCGCGTGACCAGGAATCCGCGCGTGCGCAGCGCTGCGACGGCGGTGGTGACTGCCGCCGGCGTGGCGAGCGACAGCGCGCACGGGCAGCTCACCACCAGCACCGACAGCACGATTGCGAGCGCACGCGAGGCATCGTGCTGCAGCCACCACCAGCCGGCGAGCGCTGCCAGCACGATCACGCCGAGCACGAACCAGCGGGCGGAACGATCGGCGAGCTGTACGCTGCGCGGCTTTTCACGCTGGGCGCGATCGACCAGCGCGAGCACCGTGCCGATGCGGGAACCGAGCCCGGTGGCCTCGACGCGCAGCGTCAGCGCGCCGTCGGTGTTCAGGGTGCCGGCGCTGACCCGATCACCCGGGCGCCTGGCAACGGGCAGTGCTTCCCCGCTGAGACTCGACTCGTCCACGCTGGACTCACCGCTCACGACGGTGCCGTCGGCAGGAATCGCCTCCCCGGGGCGTACCAGCACCAGGTCGTCGCGCGCGAGGCGCCCGACCGGTATCAGTTCGTGGCTGCCGTCGGCACCGACACGCGTGGCCGCAGCAGGAACCAGCGACAGCACGTTGCCACCGGCAAGCCCGGCCCGGTGGCGTGCGCGCATCTCGAGGTAGCGCCCGAGCAGCACGAAGAAGGTGAACATCGCGACCGAGTCGTAGTACACGGCGTCGCCACCGGTGAATGTGACCCAGACGCTCGCGACGAAGGCGAGACCGATCGCGAGTGCGATCGGCAGGTCCATGCCGGGTGCGAAGTGGCGCAGACCGCGCAGTGCGCCTTTGAAGAACGGCTGTGCCGAATAGGCGACCACCGGAACGCAGAGCACCAGGCTGATCCAGCGCAGGTAGTCGCGATAGACGACTTCCATACCGCTGAAATCTCCCGCATAGAGGGCGATCGCGAACATGCCGATCTGCATCTGCACGATGCCGGCGAGCCCCATGCGCCGCAGTGCGGCACGTTGTTCGGTCTGTGTGTTCTGCTGGCGTGCGGAGCCGAGGTAAGGGTGGGGGCTGTAGCCGAGTTCGCGTATATGGCCCATCAGCTCGCTGAGTGCCAGATCATCGGAGCGCAGCCGCACACTGGCGCGCTGTTCGGCCAGATTGACGTTCACGCCGACTACGCCGGGCTGGCGCTGCAGATGATGCTCGATCAGCCAGGTGCAGGCAGCACAGCTCACGCCACCAACGGCGAGTTCGACCCGTTGCACTCCGCCGGCTTCGTCGGCCACGAAGCCGGATTGCGCAGCGGGGTCGTCGAATACCGCGTACTCGCGTGCTCCGGCGCCGGTATCTGCAGGACCGACCGCGGTGGCGTCACGGTGGCGGTAGTAGCCTGCCAGGCCGCTGCCGGTGATCAGGCTTGCGACCGCAGCACAGCCTGCGCAGCACATCGGTTGCTGCGCGCCGTCGATCTCGACGCGGAAGCTGCTTCCCGGCGGTACCGGCAGTCCACAGTGGAAACACGCAGTGTGCATGCCGTCAGTCGGCGTCCAGGTGCGCGACCCTGACGGCTTCGGCGGTGGCTTGCAGGGTGCCGCGCAATTGCCAGCTCCTGCCGTCGGCTGCCGTATGTTCGAGCAGCAGGTAGCGCTTGCCTTCCAGTGGTGTGCTCGCCGTGGCGCGGAACACACCGTTGCCGGCGGCGAGCAGGGTCAACGCTTCGTCGCGTGTGGCGTCGGTCGGGTGTTCGATCGCGAGCACGATCTGCTGCAGATCGTCGTCCGCACCCCGCAGCCGCAGCTCCACTACCCGCGTTGCTGCCTCGTAGCGCAGCTCGGCGGCAAGTCCGGCGGCGCGCGCGCGCGCTCCGTCGTCGAGACGACGGTTGATCGCCAGCCCCTCGCGGTAGTAATCGTCGCGTACCAGCGCATCGTCGTTGGTGAACGCCAGCCATACCGTGGCCAGCGAGGCGATCACGGTGGATGCGGGCAGCAGGACCAGCAGCCAGGGCCAGCCCTGGCGATACCAGGGAAGCGGAGTCGTCATCGCACCGGACCTGGGCCGAGGAAGCGGCTGTCGGCTCTTGCGCTTGCCGGCGCATCGTTGTTGGCGTCGACCGTGAAC
>DAOLKH010000314.1:0-2914 GCA_035331685.1 Pseudomonadales bacterium | reverse complement strand
GCAGCAGCGCACCACCCGGGCCGGTGCAGCGCGGGAAGCGCAGGCGTGTCATTGCAGCGACCAGCTCGCGATTCCCGAGCAGGCGGTCGAGCACGGCGCGGGCCTCGTCGTCGTGATACGGCCGGATCTGTGCAAAACGATCTTCTGCCATCGGCTGTGAATATCCTGTCATTGCTGCCGCCACAGGGCGTCATGGCGCGAATTATAGGCTAGGATGCGGGCACTCCACGCCCTGATGGCACACCATGGCCGATGACACGATCCTGTTCGCGCGCGACGCTCACATCGCCCGCATCACGCTGAACGCTCCGGCACGGCACAACGCCCTCGGCATCGGTGAAATCCGCGGCCTGCGCGAACACCTGCACGCCATCGCGCTGGACGATACGTTGCGCGTGCTGCTGCTGACCGGAGCGGGCGATCGCACCTTCTGCGCAGGCGCATCACTCGACCAGTTTCGCGGCGGCACGATGAGCGGCGAGCTGTTCAGCACGCTTACCGACCAGCTCGCGGCGCTGCCGATTCCGGTCGTGTGCGCACTGAATGGTGACATTTTCGGAGGTGGCGCCGAGATTGCGCTGTGTTGCGACTACCGCATCGGCGTGATCGGTTCTCGCCTGGTGGTCCCCGCGGCGCGCATCGGGATCTGCTATCCGGTGAACGGGATCCGCCGCTTTGTCGTGCGGCTGGGGCACGCCAACGCGACACGATTGCTGGTCGCAAGCGAGGAGCTCGATACGGACGCTCTGCTGCAGACCGGCTTCCTGCACCGGGTGGTTGAGCGCGAGCAGCTCGCGGAGCAGGCCGAGGCAATGGCTCGCCATATTGCGGGACTGGCGCCGCTGGCAGTGCGCGCGATGAAGCGGATCCTCGACGGCGTCAGCGGCAACTCGCTGGACGGCGGAGCTGCCGAGGAGCTGGTACTGCGTTGCTCGCAATCGCGCGATCTGCAGGAAGGGCTGGCTGCGCAGCGCGAGAAACGTCGCGCGCAGTTCAGCGGAGAGTAGATTCGCCCTGCAGGCGCTGTCGGTACACGCTCGGCGGACAGCCGTACCAGCGCACGAAGGCATGGCGGAAGTTGGCCGGATCACGGTAGCCGGCGATGCGTGCGATCGCGGCGACCGACAGCGTGGCGTCGAGCAAATGCTGCTGCGCGAGCCGGCAGCGCATCGCGCGCAGCAACTCCTGGTAGCTGGTGCGCTCGGCGGCAAGCCGGCGGCGCAGCGTGCGTGTGCTGACGCAGAGCCGTCGTCCGGCTTCCTGCTCGTCAGGCAGTCGGCCGGGAGTCGCGAGCAGGCAGTGCCACACGCGTGCGGTGAACGCGGCTCCGCACTGGGGAGCCGCGAACGGATCGTCGTGGACCAGGGTGTTGGTATCGCCCACGGGTCGTGCCCTCGATGAGATCGTCGTGGAACGATGCGCATGGTGCGAAGCCGGCACGCGATGATGGGTTCAGGCCGGGGAGACACAGCACATGCATCCCTGCCGCTTCGTCTGCCGCATCCATGCGGCATGCGCCTCTGCGACCTGAACCCACCATCACGTGTCGCTTCAAACCTTTGCACGGGTTCCGATGGGCACACGCTAGCTCGCTGCACGGACGCGAAACAGCCGAAATATCGCAACCCGCTCAGGGGTGCCCATCCAGCGTGAACGCATCCGCATCGAGGTGTACGGGGAACGTACGGCGGCATTGCGCCAGCGTCTCTGCTGCCAGCACCGCGCGGTAGACTCCCGGCGTGGCACCTGCATCGAGCACCACCCGCCCCCACGGATCCACCACCAGGCTGTCGCCAGCGTAATCGACCCCCTTGCCGTCGACGCCGGTGCGGTTCACCGCGAGCACCCACGCCTGGTTTTCGATCGCGCGCGCAATCAGCAGCGCGCGCCAGTGCTCGCGCCGTCGTGCCGGCCAGTTCGCGACGTAGAGCAGTGCGTCGTAGTCCCCGCGGTTGCGGCTCCACACCGGAAAGCGCAGGTCGTAGCAGACCTGCAGGCAGATGCGCCATCCTGCCCACGTCACCACGCGCCGTACACCTCCGGCCGCGTAGCTGTGGTGCTCGCCTGCCATACGGAACAGGTGACGCTTGTCGTAGTGCTCGAACGT
The DNA here is from genome assembly GCA_035331685.1 of Pseudomonadales bacterium. Taxonomy (GTDB): domain Bacteria; phylum Pseudomonadota; class Gammaproteobacteria; order Pseudomonadales; family UBA5518; genus UBA5518. The sequence continues at coordinate 807 of DAOLKH010000314.1, read as the reverse complement.
GCCATCCGGGCGCGCAAACAACAGCCGGTTGCGAAACACGCCAGTTTCATTGAGAGCCAGGCTGCCCGCGATCGCAACTCCGCAACGCTGTGCCTGCTCCTGCATCCACGCGACGGTCGGACCGTCGGGAGCTTCGGCGCAGACGGCCGGTTCCATCGTGAAGCCGGTCGCGAACATCTCCGGCAGCACGGCGAGTTCACCGGCAACCGTCTGCGACAGCAGGCGTTCGAAGCGCGCGCGGTTCGCCGGCGGGTCCTGCCAGTCCAGATCCTGCTGCAACAGCACTACGCTCAGATCGTGCACAGCACCTCCGCTGCCCGCAGCAGCGTCTGTTCCTGTTTGGCGAAGCAGAAGCGCAGCAGGCCGCGTGCCGGTGGCTGCTCGTAGAACACCGAAACCGGGATCGCCGCGATGCCGTGCCGGCTCACGAGCCGCTCGGCCATGCCCAGATCGTCGACATCGCTGATCGCAGCGTAGTCGAGCAACTGGAAATAGGTGCCTGCCGACGGTGCCAGCTTCCAGCGCGAACCCGCGAGCGCCTGGCAGAACAGGTCACGTCGCGCCTGGTAGAACGCCGGCAGCGCCGCCACGTGCTGCGGGTCGGACTGCATGAAGTCGGCCAGTGCGTGCTGGATCGGCGTGACGGCGGTGAACGTGACGAACTGGTGCACACGGCGCAGCTCGGTCGTGAGTGGCGCGGGCGCGACACAGTAGCCAGTCTTCCAGCCGGTGACGTGATAGGTCTTGCCGAAGGAGAACACCGCGAACGAACGCGGTGCGAGCAGCGGATGCGCCAGCACGCTGTGG
>DAOLKH010000313.1:0-2934 GCA_035331685.1 Pseudomonadales bacterium | reverse complement strand
GATGTCGGACTTCACCCCGAGTTCCCACTGCTCGATCGTTTCCTCATCAACAGGGTAGTTGTAGATCTCACCGTTGAAGCCGCCGCTGCGATAACCCGTTGCCCAGCGCAGATACACATTGGTGTCATCGCTCGCCTGATAGGCGAGCGTCAGGCTGCCACTGTTGTTGCTGAAGTCCTGCTTGAACCGGTTGCCATACTCCGGCACAGGGACGAGCTCGCCGGTGTAGTCGAGATCGATGCCGAGGTTCAGCCCGTCGCCGCTGAACAGACCTCCGCCACTTGCGCTGCCATCGTCGAGGTACAGGTAGGTGACCCGCTTGGACTCCTCCGTATGGCGATACCCGACCGTGATCGCCAGGCGGTCGTCGAGCACCGGGGGAGTCCACGTCGCCTGTCCATATACCGCCCACGCCTCGGTGCCATTGTCGTAGGCCATGACCTGCGGCCCGACCAGCGGTGACGCGGCCACCTGATAGCTGGCACAGCTGCCGTCATCCTTGAAGTAATAGAGTCCGACGGCGTAATCGAGGCGCTCCTTCGACCCGACCATCTGCAGCTCCTGCGAGAACTGCCTGTACTCGTAGTCGGCGTCCAGGCTGAACGCCCCACCACCGTAGCGATCGATCAGACTCCACAACTTCGCCATTCCGTCGCGCGGATAGTCGAGCAGGAACGCCGGGTAGCCTCCCTGGTATTCGTAGAGCTGATACATGGTGAAGATCGCGAGGTCGTTCAGCGCACCCGCACCACCCGGTGCGATCGTGTTGTCCACACCGTCCAGATCGGCGAAGTTGCGGGAGTCCTGCTTGCGCCAGCCGCTGATCGACTTGAACTCGACGTCGCCGAGCACACCCAGATTCTCGACATTGAACGCCGCGGTGAGGCTGTGGGCGGTGGTATCGCTCGTGGTGCCGCTGAGGACGTCGGCCGCACCTCGTCCAGGACGCTTGCCGGTGCTTCCGACCCGGGCATAGACGTTCGACAGTGCCCTTGCCGAATCGAGCCAGCGCATGAACGTCGGATCGTCTGCCGCGGCGGCCAGCGGACCGGCCCCCATCAGCGCGTATTCACCGGCCATGATCATGCCCTCGAGCGCTTCGCTGCGCTCGGTGCGTGCTCCCGTGAATGGATCGTAGGTGAGCGGGTTCAGGCCGACCAAACCCTCGGGAGTCGCCCTCTCGTCCATCCTGCTGCGATCGAAGGCATAGTCGACAGTCAGCGCATCCAGTGGCTCCCAGCGCAGCGCGATGCGATACGCCTGGCGATCCCGGTCATCGAAATCCTGCCCCCCATTGGCATCCTTGCCGTAGAGCCCGTCACGCTTGCGCGTCTGCGCACCGAAGGTGGCCTTCAGCGTACCCGCACCCTCGCCGTCGGTGCCCAGCGTCGGCGTGTCGATGCTCGCGCGCAGGCCGCGCAGCCTGTCGCTGCCGAGAGTGCCGGTGATCCTGCCGCCGAACTCGCCGGTAGGCTTGCGCGTGATGAAGTTCACCGCGCCTCCGGTGGAGTTGCGCCCGTACAGCGTACCCTGTGGACCACGCAACACTTCCACGCGTTCGAGCTCGGCCACATCCAGCGTATTGCTAACCGCCTTGCCGAGAATCACGCCGTCGATATAGATCGATACGCCCGGGTCGTTCGAGAGGTTCGACGGGCCCGGCGCAGCGACACCACGTATGGAAACCGACAGGGTGTCACGCGACTCGGGTGAAGCAAATCCGCTCACGTTCGGCAACGTGCTGATCAGATCGGATGCGTTCTGCACCCCGCGGCGCTCGATGTCGGCCGCTCCGAGCGAGGAGATCGAAATCGGTACGGCCTGCAGGTTTTCCTCACGCTTCTGCGCAGTCACCACCATCTCTTCGATACCGAGATCGGTGACGCTCTGGGCGCTGGCGCCACCGGCTGCGAGCATTGCGCCTGCAACGGCGAGCACCACAGGACGAATCTTCACATGCTGCCTGTTCATGAACGGTTGTCTCCGGAATCCTTGCTATCGATCGAGCACTGAGCACGCCTGTGCGACACACACAGGCAGTCAGCCACACGCCTCTATGCCAACGTGGTGGATTCTGGAGAAAATGATCGGGGCCGAACCAGTACCAAATGGCACCGCTGGCATTCGAGTGCTGTACTCTGGAGCCTGCGTGCGGGGTTCGCACCGGATCCGGGGAAAACGGGAGCAGGACAACCATGATGCGAAACAGAACACGGCAACGATCCGCTTTCTGCCCGGCTTTCAGTGCCGCCAGTGCCGCCAGTGCCGCATTGGCCTGCCTGCTCTTCATCCATACCGGCGCACTTGCCTGGGAGAACGCAGCGACACGCGGTGCCGATGCTCTCTATTACAACGGAAACGTGCTGACCATGGACGCCGCCACGCCGCAGGCGAGCGCAATCGCCGTGCGCGAGGGTCGCATCGTCGCGGTCGGCAACGCGGATGCACTGCGCGCGGCTCATGCAGGCACTGCGACGCGCGCAATCGACCTGGGCGGCCGCACCCTGCTGCCGGGATTCATCGACGGTCACAGCCATTTCGCCCAGGCCGTCACATTGATCGACTGGGCAAACCTGTCGGCACCACCCACCGGCCACGTCGACAGCATTGCGGCGCTGCTCGAGGCGCTGCGCACGCATGCACGCACGCACGGCATCGCACCCACTGACTGGGTCACAGGGTACGGCTACGACAACGAGGCTCTCGCCGAGGCACGCCACATCACGCGCGACGATCTCGACGCCGCATTTCCGACCAACCCCGTGCTCGTGATGCACGTGTCCGGTCATGGCATGGTGCTCAACTCGGCTGCACTGCAACGTGCGGGAATCGACGCCACCACACCGACACCGGCAGGGGGCGTGATCGCGCGCCGCGCCGGCAGCAACGAGCCAAACGGCCTGCTGATGGAAACCGCGATGATACCGGCGTTCA
>DAOLKH010000312.1:0-2982 GCA_035331685.1 Pseudomonadales bacterium | reverse complement strand
CAATCGCATGGGATTCAACAACCGTGGTGTTGCCTATCTGTGCGAGCGCGTACGTGACTCGAGCTATCGCGGCGTACTCGGAATCAATATCGGCAAGAACAAGGACACGCCCCTGGAACGCGCGGACGAGGACTACCTGTATTGTCTGGAACGGGTGTATCCGCTTGCCTCGTACATCACGATCAATCTCTCGTCACCGAACACGCCCGGTTTGCGTGATCTGCAGTTCGGCGAGCCGATGGAGCGCCTGCTGGGCGTTCTGGTGCGCCGGCGCGACGAGCTTGCCGAGCGCCACGGCAAGTCGGTTCCGCTGGCGTTGAAGGTGGCGCCGGATCTCGCGGACGAAGATATCGACCACATTGCCGACGCCGTGCGCCGCGCGCGCATCGATGCGCTGATCGCAACCAACACCACCGTGGCACGCACCGGAGTGGAAGGGTTGCCCGGAGCGCAGGAAGCCGGCGGACTCAGTGGTGCGCCGCTCACGCAGCGTGCCCATGCGGTAATGGTGCGGCTCGCCGCACGTCTAGGGGGCGAGGTACCGCTGATCGGCGCGGGCGACATCATGAGTGCGGAGGCAGCGGCGCAGCGCGTGCGCAGTGGCGCGCGTCTGGTGCAGCTCTACACCGGCTTCATTTATCACGGACCCGCGCTGATCGCCCGCGCAGCCAGCGTGATCGCGCACGAACGTGCAGCCTCGATGCGGCGCTGCCCGCAATGAAGCCTCGCACCCGTCAGGCGCGCAGCGCTGCAGCACAAGCACATTATTTCGCCAGCTGCCCGCGCGGACTGGAAGATCTGCTGCTGGCGGAACTGCACGCGGTCGGGATCACCGACGCACGCAGCGCTCGCGGTGGCATCCGTTTCAAGGGCGGCCTTGTCGATGCGTATCGTGCGTGCCTGTGGTCGCGCGTCGCGAGTCGGCTGATGGTGGTGCTGGCCGAGATCCCCGCACGTGACGCCGATGAGCTCTACGCCAACGCGCTCGATCTGCCGTGGGAACGGCATATCGCCCCCGGTGCCACGATTGCGGTCGACTTCAACGGCGTGTCCGAAACGTTGCGCAACACGCTGTTTGGCGCCCGCCGTGTCAAGGATGCCGTGGTCGACCGCTTGCGCGCGGTGAGTGGTTTGCGTCCCGATGTGGACGTACGCGATCCGGATATCCGCATCGTCGCGCACCTTGCGCGCGACCGGCTGACACTTGCGATCGACCTGGTCGGAACGCAGCACCGTCGCGGCTGGCGTGGCCCTGCCGGCGCTGCGCCGCTGAAGGAAAATCTGGCTGCGGCGCTGCTGTTGCGTGCCGGCTGGCCGGCGATCGCTGCTGGCGGTGGAGCACTCTACGATCCGATGTGCGGTTCCGGGACGCTGCTGATCGAGGCAACACTGATTGCCGCAGGCGCTGCAGTGGGGGAGTTTCGTGCAATGGCAGCGCGCAGTTGGTGCGGGCACGATCCGCTGCTGTACGAGCGGATGCTGCGTGAGGCACGCACGCAGCGCGAGGCGGCGGTGCCGACCCTGCCGCCGATCGCGGGAGCCGATCAGGACGCGCGCGTGCTCGAGCATGCGCGACGCAATGCGCTTGCAGCCGGCCTGGGCGAACGGATCGCATTCGATGCCTGCGCACTGGCGGCGCAGCGGCGGCCGGCAGCGATGGCGGGGCGTAGCGGACTGCTGATCTGCAACCCGCCGTACGGTGAGCGTCTCGGCAGCACGGCTGGCCTGCCGGCGCTGTACGCGGAACTCGGGCGTCTGGTGCGCGAGGAATTCAGTGACTGGCGAGTGGCGATCCTGACCCTGGAAGGCCCGCTCGAGGACGCGCCGGGCCTGCGCTGGCAGCGACGCTACCGGGTGCGCAACGGCGCACTGGATTGCTGTCTGCTGGTGCACGAGCCGCGGACTGTGCGTATACCGAAGCCTGCGTCTGCTGGCGGGCACGAGACCCCCGCCGTCGAGCGAGCCCCTGCAGTCGCGACTGCAGCGGAGCAGCACGAGCCCGGCCCGGGCGCAGTGATGTTCGCGAACCGTGTGCGCAAGAACCTTCGCCGGCTGAAGGGCTGGCTCGCATCGAGCGGCTGTACCTGCTATCGCATCTACGATGCCGACATCCCGGAGTATGCGGTTGCGGTGGATCGCTACGAAGACTGGGTGCATGTTGCAGAGTACGCGCCACCCGCATCGATCGATGCGGATACGGCGCGTGCACGCCTTGCCGACGTGTGCGCGATGCTGCCGTCTCTGCTCGGGGTGCCGGCGCGCAATGTGGTGCTCAAGACGCGCACGCGTCAGCGCGGTACGCAGCAATACCAGCGCCTGGCACGCGAAAATCATTTTGTGACGGTACGCGAAGGCCAGGCGCAGCTTCTGGTCAACCTGCACGATTTTCTCGATACGGGGTTGTTCCTCGATCATCGGCCAGTGCGTCGCATGGTTGCGGCTGCAGCGTGTGGCAAGCGCTTCCTGAACCTGTTCTGCTACACCGGGTCGGTCAGCGTGTTCGCCGGGCTGGGCGGCGCCAGTACGACCACGGGTGTGGATCTGTCAACAACCTATCTGGACTGGGCGCGACGCAATCTCGAGCTGAACGGGCTGCCCCGCACGCGCCACGAACTGGTGCGTGCCGACTGCCTGACCTGGCTGGAGCAGCAATCAGAGCGCTGGGACCTGGTGTTTCTCGATCCGCCGTCGTTCTCGAACTCGAAGAACATGCGGGCTACTCTCGACGTGCAGCGTGACCACGTTGCGCTGATACGTGTGGCCGTGCGCGTGCTTGCTGATGATGGTCTGTTGCTGTTCTCGACCAACCGCCGCGGCTTTCGTCTCGATGGTGAGGCTCTTGCAGGCATGGAAGTGCAGGATCTGACCGCACGCAGCATCGACACGGATTTTACGCGTGAACCGCCACCGCATCGACTCTACGCGATTCGTCGTCGTGGTGGTAACGCCGCGAGGGTCTGAGCCGGCGCTCCCGGGCGCGGG
>DAOLKH010000311.1:0-2995 GCA_035331685.1 Pseudomonadales bacterium | reverse complement strand
GCAGGAGCCCCGCTGCCGAAATCGACCGTCGGTGGTCGGGCAATCGCGGCCTCGTCATCGACCCGAAACTGCGACTTGAGCTCGAAGCCGAACAGCATCGCAGTCAGATTGACCGGGAAACGGCGCACGATGACGTTGTACTGTTCGATTGCAGCGATATAGCGATTGCGGGCAACCGTGATCCGGTTTTCGGTTCCCTCGAGCTGCGCCTGCAGGTCGCGGAACGCCGCGTCGGCCTTGAGCTGCGGATAGTTCTCGGCAACCACCAGCAACCGCGACAGCGCCGAGCGCAGCTCGCCCTGCGCGGCCTGGAAGCGTGCGAACGCTGCAGGATCGTCGAGTGTTTCGGGAGACAGCGTGACGCTGCCGACGCGTGCACGCGCCTCGGTGACCTGGGTCAGCACCTCCTTCTCGTGCGCTGCGTATCCTTTCACGACGTTCACGAGGTTCGGCACCAGATCGGCGCGTCGCTGGTACTGATTCAGGACCTCCGACCACGCCGACTTGGTCTGCTCATCCGCGCTCTGCAGCGAGTTGTAGCCGCAACCACCCAGACCGAGCGCAAGCAGCAATACGCACAACAGATACGACCAACGGTACATGATGAACTCCGTCCCTGTTCCGACCAGGGGCACTTCGTATGAAAACACCGATGACACGAGTCCTCGCCATGCGGCATACATTGGACCACTGAAGCATAATGAACGCTTCGATATTGCATCGGCAACATACTGGAGACGGCGTTCCATGCTGCGATGGCGGGTCGAAACGCAGGTTCTCGCCGGCTTTGTGCTGGCAGTGATCGTACTTGCGATCATCGGCGGGAGTCTCTACCGCACCACAGCAAGGTTCATTGCGACCAGTGAGGCGCTGGACCGTTCGCAACGTGCGGTAAACATGCTGGAAGGCATCTATTCGCTGCTGAACCAGGCCGAATCACGCCAGCGCGCCTGGCTGTTGCTCGGCGACGACGTCGAGTTGCATACGCGCTCAGATGTGCTCGTGCGTGTGGATGCCCTGCTCGGCGAACTCGAGACGCTGACCGCGGACATGCCGGCATCGCAGGTACGGCTGCCGGCCTTGCGCTCGGGCATCGCCATACGCCTGCGAATGCTCGATGCAGTGCTCGACGCGTACCGCCGCGAAGGTGTGGAAGCCGGGCGTCGCCAGCTTGCCGCAGGATCCGGCCGCGCCGAAATGGAGCGGGTACTCGCGATGATCGTTGCGATGCAGGCCGAGCTCGGCCAGCAGATTGCTGCAGAACGGCAGTCGGCCGAACGCAGCGCCACCCGCACGCTGTCGATGCTCGGCTTGCTGCTGCTGTTGGTAGCAGCCGCACTCGCCGCGCTGTATGCGGGCATTCGTCGCGAAACGCGCGAGCGACTCGCCAGCGAGGAGCGTCGGCGGTCCCTGATCGCAGAACTGCGCAGCGCCAACGGAGAACTGGAAAATTTCGCCTACGTGGTGTCGCACGACCTGAAGGCGCCGCTGCGTGGCATCGGCTCGCTGGCCGACTGGCTGCTCGCCGACTACACGGCCGCACTCGATGAGCAGGGGCGCGAGTATCTGTCGCTGATGAAGAACCGCGTCCTGCGCATGGACGCCCTGATCGATGGCATCCTCGCCTACTCGCGTGTGGGGCGAACCGCACAGACCCATTCGCCGGTCGATCTGTCCGCGCTCGTGAACCAGACCCTGCAGTTGCTCGCACCGCCGCCTGGAATCACCGTCGACGTCGAAGACGGGCTCCCGGTCGTCGAGGTCGACCCAACGCGCATGCAGCAAGTGCTGCAGAACCTGATCGGCAACGCGATCGCGCATCGCGACAAGCCGCAGTGCAGGATCCGAATCTACTGCGCCGATCTGGGCGAGCAGTGGCAGATCAGCGTCGCCGACGACGGGCCCGGCATCGAACCACGCCATCAGGAGCGTATTTTCCAGCTGTTCCAGGTTCTTGCACCTCGAGACCGCAAGGAGAGCACCGGCGTGGGCCTCGCGCTGGTGCGCAAGATCGTCGAGCTGCACGGCGGTCGGATCTGGGTAGAATCGCAGCCCGGCGCGGGTGCCACCTTCCACTTCACACTGCCAAAGTCCGCCAGTCCCGCTGCCAGAGGAGAACACGACGCATGAAGTCCGATGCCAAGCCGATCCTGCTGGTCGAAGACGATCTGATAGACACGATGACCGTACGGCGCGCGCTGAAGGCACTGCACATCACGAACCCGATCGCTCACGCCGAGCACGGCGAGGCCGCACTCGCATGGCTCGGCGATACGCGCAACGATCGCCCATGCCTGATCCTGCTCGATCTGAACATGCCGGTGATGGGTGGAATCGAGTTTCTGCGCAGCGTGAAGACCGAAGGCAATCCGCTGCGCCGCATACCGGTCATCGTGCTCACCACATCCGAGGAACAGCGTGACAAGGTCGAGAGCTTCGATCTCGGCGTCGCCGGCTACATCCGCAAGCCGGTGGATTACCAGCGCTTCGTCGACACCATGCGCACCGTCGACGCCTACTGGACGATCAGCGAAATACCGGAGTGAAGCCTGCGATGGAACGTGCTTCCGTGCGCATTCTGCTGGTCGACGACGACCTTGTGGACCGGCTCGCCTGCCGGCGTGCACTCGGCTCGCATCCGGATTACGACTTCGAACTGCTCGAAGCGGCCACCGGTCGTGAAGGAATCGAACTCGCGCGCTCGTCGCACCCCGGATTGATCCTGCTCGACTACCATCTGCCGGACCTCGACGGCATCGGCTTCCTCGCCGAGATGCGCGCGCTCGACGCCGGCTCCGATATTCCGGTGCTGATGCTGACCGGAGCCGACAACGTCGGCATGGCCGTGCAGGCCATGCGTCATGGCGCACGTGATTATCTGGTCAAGGACGGCGAACGTACCCATCTGCAACTGCTGCCGGCAGATATCGAGCGTGTGCTGCGCGAACAGCGGCTGGACAGCGAGAAACGTGCCGCCGAAGCCAGGTTCCGCACT
>DAOLKH010000310.1:0-3018 GCA_035331685.1 Pseudomonadales bacterium | reverse complement strand
CACCTGCGGCCTGCGGATCGGAAAGGCTCAGCACGTAGCGCGCCACATTGCGTACACCGTCCTCGCCAAGCGCCGCACCCCATGCCGGCATCGCTGCAATACGGCCGTTCACGATCGTGGTGTGGATCGTGTCTGCGTCACCGCCCCAGATCCAGTCCCTGTCGGTCAGGTTTGGAAAACCCTGCGCGCCACGTGCATCGGCGCCGTGGCACTGGGCGCACTCGGTAGCGAAGACACGCTGCCCCATGCGTACCGCCTGCGGATCGGCTGCGATATCGGCGATCGGCTTCTCTCGGTACGCGGCGAAGATCGGCTCGTACTTCTGTTCGGCCTCCGCGACCTCGCCCTCCCACTGACCCACGCCGGACCAGCCGAGCAGGCCGGGGAAGTTGCCGAGGCCGGGGAACGCGACCAGATAGCCGATCGCGAACACGATCGTCGCCACGAACAGGTACAGCCACCACGCCGGCAACGGGTTGTCGTATTCCTCGATGCCGTCGTAGACGTGCCCGGTCTTGGCCTGCGAGTCGGCCGGCCGCGTGCGGTTGCCGAACAGCAACAGCGCCGTCCCGATGATCGTGATCACCGTCAGGACGATGATGTAGCCACTCCAGAAACTAGTCATCGTTTCCACCTTTGCTGCTTGCTTGTGGTTCGTCGGCGAACGGCAGTTGCGCTGCTTCCTCGAACCGCTGTTTGCGCTTGTCGCTCCATGCCCAGACGCATACGCCGATGAATGCGATCATCGCGAGTACTGTGCCGAGCCCGAGCAGGGTGCCTCTGTCCATGCCGTTGGCCTCAGCGAGTGCTCTTGATCAGCGTGCCCAGCTGTTGCAGGTACGCCAGTACCGCGTCGATTTCCTTCTTGCCGGCGACCGCGGCCTCGGCGCCCGCAATGTCCGCGTCGGTGTACGGAACGCCGACGATGCGCAGCGCACGCATCTTGCCGGCGGTATGGCGGTTGTCGACGTCGTTGTCGAACAGCCACGGGAATCCGGGCATGTTCGATTCGGGTACCACGTCGCGCGGATTGAACAGGTGGGCACGGTGCCAGTCGTCGCTGTAGCGCTCGCCGACGCGCGCCAGATCCGGGCCGGTACGCTTCGATCCCCACAGGAACGGGTGATCGTAGACGAACTCGCCGGCCACCGAGTAGTGGCCGTAGCGCTCGGTCTCGGCGCGCAGCGGGCGGATCATCTGCGAATGGCAGACGTTGCAGCCTTCGCGAATGTAGATATCACGCCCCTCGAGCTGCAGTGCGGTGAGTGGTTTCAACCCGGCGACCGGTTCCGTGGTCTGTTTCTGGAAGAACAGCGGAACGATTTCGACCAGGCCGCCGAAACTGATCGCCACGATGATCAACACGATCATCAGGCCGATGTTTTTCTCGATTTTCTCGTGCTGCATCACACGCTCTCCTCAGGCGGGCTGGACACTGGGTTCGACGATCGCGGCACTGCTGCCGGGCGCGACTGTCTTCCAGGTGTTCCATGCCATCACGACCATGCCGAGCAGAAACATGCTGCCGCCGATCAGGCGTACGTAATATCCCGGGTAGCTGGCGGCAACCGATTCGGCGAAGCTGTACGTGAGCGTGCCGTCGGCGTTGTACGCGCGCCACATCAGCCCCTGCATGATGCCGTTCACCCACAGCGCGGCGATGTAGAGCACGGTGCCGATCGTCGCCAGCCAGAAATGCAGGTTGATCGCGCCGACGCTGTACATCTGCTTGCGTCCCCACAGTGGCGGGATCAGGTGGTAGATCGCACCGATCGTGACCATCGCGACCCAGCCGAGCGCGCCGGAATGCACGTGTCCGATCGTCCAGTCGGTGTAGTGCGACAGCGAGTTCACGGTCTTGATCGACATCATCGGACCTTCGAAGGTCGACATGGCGTAGAACGACAGCGAGACGATCAGAAAGCGCAGAGTCGGGTCGGTGCGCAGCTTGTGCCATGCTCCGGAGAGCGTCATCACGCCGTTGATCATGCCGCCCCAGCTCGGCGCGAGCAGGATCAGCGACATCACCATGCCCAGGCTCTGCGCCCAGTCGGGCAGCGCGGTGTAGTGCAGGTGGTGCGGTCCGGCCCACATGTAGATCGCGATCAGCGCCCAGAAGTGCACGATCGAGAGCCGGTACGAATACACCGGGCGCTCGGCCTGCTTGGGCACGAAGTAATACATCATGCCGAGGAAGCCCGCAGTCAGGAAGAAGCCCACCGCGTTGTGTCCGTACCACCACTGCACCATCGCGTCGATGGTGCCCGGATAGATCGAATAGGATTTGGTCAGGCTGACCGGAATCGCGAGGCTGTTGACCACGTGCAGCACCGCGATCGTGATGATGTAGGCACCGAAGAACCAGTTCGCCACGTAGATGTGCGAGGTCTTGCGGCGCGCGATCGTGCCGAAGTACACGATCGCGTAGGCGACCCACACCAGCGTGATCAGGACGTCGATCGGCCACTCGAGTTCGGCGTATTCCTTGGAAGACGTGTACCCGAGCGGCAGCGTGATCGCCGCCAGTACGATCACCAGTTGCCAGCCCCAGAACACGAAGCTTGCCAGGCCGTCCGAAATCAGGCGTGCCTGGCAGGTGCGCTGCACCACGTAGAACGAGGTCGCGAACAGGGCCGAGCCACCGAACGCGAAGATCACCGCGTTCGTATGCAGCGGACGCAGACGCCCGAAGTGGAACCACTGGGAGTCGAAGTTGAGTTGCGGGAACGCCAGCTGGGCGGCGATCACCACGCCGACCAGCATCCCGACCAGGCCCCAGACCACGGTCATGATCGTGAATTGCCGGACGACCTTGTAGTTGTAGACCGGATGTTCGACTGCTGTTGAATGCGTCATTGCGTTTTCCGTATGGACTGAAAGTGCGGGAGCCGCCCGCGCAAACCCGCGCCACGATCGTGGCGTGTCGGTTGCTGTCTTGTGGACTCCCCCTGCCGACGCGATTCTAGCAAGATTCGTCCGGGCATTGTGAGTGCCGATAGCCCGGATAGCCCCGATTCA
>DAOLKH010000309.1:0-3022 GCA_035331685.1 Pseudomonadales bacterium | reverse complement strand
AGGCAGGCCAGATCCTTCAGTTCATCGCGTGTCATCGGGCCGGTGGTGTCCTGCGAACCCACCGTCGTCATGTGCGGCTCGCAATACGTACCCGGACGAACCCCGGCTACGCCGCAGGCGCGGCCTACCATCTTCTGTGCCAGCGTGTAGCCCTTGCCGGTGTCGACTGGCTGCGGCGGCACCCGGAACAGTGTGGACGGCGGCAGGTCGAGTGCCTCGCGCGCCTTGCGCGTCAGACCGCGTCCGACGATCAGGTTGATGCGCCCGCCGGCACGTACTTCGTCGAGCAGCACATCGGATTTCAGTTCGAAACGCGACAGTTCTTCACCGCTGGTCGCGTTGCGGATCACGCCGTCATAGGGACGCACTTCGATCACATCGCCCATGTTCAGGCGTTCCACCGGCGCTTCGAAAACCAGTGCGCCGGCGTCTTCCATCGTGTTGTAGAAAATCGGTGCCACCTTGCCGCCGATGCACACACCGCCGCAGCGCTTGTTCGGCACGCCGGGAATGTCGTCGCCGAAGAACCACAGCACCGAGTTGGTCGCCGACTTGCGGCTGGAACCGGTTCCCACCACGTCGCCGACGAAGGCGATCGGATGACCCTTTTTCTTCAACTCCTCGATCTGGCGGATCGGGCCGACGGCGCCGGGCTCGTCGGGTTGCAGTCCTTCGCGGGCCATCTTGAACATTGCGAGCGCGTGCAGCGGGATATCGGGTCGGCTCCAGGCATCCGGCGCCGGGGACAGGTCGTCGGTATTCGTTTCGCCGCTGACCTTGAATACCGTGCTCCGGATCGACTCGGGCACCGCCGGGCGGCTGGTGAACCACTCGCCTTCGGCCCAGGAATTCATTACCGCGCTGGCGTGCACATTGCCCGCCGCGTGCTTTTCAACCACGTCGTGGAAGGCATCGAACATCAGCAGCGTACCCTTGAGCTGCTCGGCGGCCAGCGGGCCGAGTTCGACGTCGTCGAGCGCCGTGACCAGGGTTTCGATGTTGTAGCCGCCGAGCATGTTGCCGAGCAGGCGAATTGCGTGCGCACGATCGATCAGCGGCGAGCTGGCTTCGCGACGCACGATCGCACTGAGGAACGCCGCCTTGACGTAGGCTGCCTCGTCGACACCAGGCGGCACACGGTTGCTGATCAGATCGACCAGAAACGCTTCCTCGCCGGCAGGCGGGTTCTTGAGCAGCTCGACGAGCTGGGCGGTCCACTCGGCGCTGAGCGGCTTTGGAACGATGCCCTGGGTGGCGCGTTCGGCTACATGGCTGCGATAGGCTTCGAGCACGGCAGGATTCCTCGATCGATGCATCGGATGGTGGGGTTTGCTGCGCGTGGGCGCGGCAAATCGGGCCCGCAGTATAGAGGAAGCACCGGCTGCAGTTGAATCGCCGGATGCCCGGCATAAGGGGCGGAAATGGCGTGGCGCGGAAGTGTGTCGCAAAACATTGCGCAGCGTGTGGCGAGGCCTTCGCAACAGAGGGACGCCGTAAATGTATCTTGCGTGATCCGTTGTGGCGGGAACTACTGCTCGCGCGACGGTGCCAGCGCGCCGATTTCGAAATCGAGCAACTGCGCTTCGCCGCCCGCGGGCCAGTCCACGTAGCGCGCGATGCTGCCGTCCCAGTCGCCGAGGACCAGGCGTGTTCCGTGCGTGTGCACGTGTCGGGCCGGGCGGTGCGTATGCCCGTGAATCAGCAGTCGCGAATGGTGAGCCAGCAGCGCGTCGTCGACCGTGGCGGGCACGACGTCGAGCAGGGGCGTGGGCTTGGCTGCCGTATGTGCGCGACTGCTGCGGCGAAGCCTGGCCGCGATGCGCCGGCGCACCGACAAAGGCAATGCCATCAGCAGCCTGCGTGTCAGCGGCGAGCGGATGAAGCGTCGGTAGCGCTGATAGCTGCGGTCGGCACTGCACAGTGCATCGCCGTGCGCGAGCAGCACGCGTTGTCCTTCGATGCTGCGACAGCACGGATCGGGCAGCAGCGTCGCGCCGACGCGCTCGGCAAAGCGTGCTCCGAGCAGCAGATCGCGATTGCCTGGCATCAGGCAGACGCGGACTCCGGCACGCGTGCATGCAGCCAGCGCATCCACGATGGATTGTGCGAAGCCGGACTCGTCGTCGTCACCGAGCCACGCGTCGAACAGATCGCCGAGGATGTAGAGCTCATCGCCGGGATGCGTATGCGTGGCAAGAAAACGCATGAACGCCCGGCTGCTCGCCGGGCGTTCCTTGCCGAGGTGCAGGTCCGAGATGAACAGCCTGTTCATCTACGGTGCAGGATTCAAGCGATGCTGACGCGCTCGATCGTGATGGTTTCGCGTGGTACGTCCTGGTGATAGCCGCGATTGCCGGTGGCGACGGCACGAATCCGGTCGACCACGTCCATGCCTGCGGTCACCTGCCCGAATACCGCGTAGCCCCAGCCTTGCGGGGTCGGCGCGCTGTGATCCAGAAATTTGTTGTCGGCAACGTTGATGAAGAACTGGGCCGTGGCCGAGTGCGGGTCGTTGGTACGTGCCATCGCGATCGTGCCGGATGTGTTCTTCAGTCCGTTGTTCGCCTCGTTCCCGATCGGTGCACGCGTGCCTTTCTGTTCCAGATCTGCGGTCAATCCGCCGCCCTGGATCATGAAGCCGTCGATCACGCGATGAAAAACGGTGCCGTCGTAGAAACCGTCGCGTGCGTACTGCAGAAAATTCTCCACTGTCTGCGGCGCCTTTTCCGCGTCGAGTTCGAGAGTGATATCGCCCATGGATGTGTGCAGAGTGACCATTGTCGTACCGTTCATGAAAAGAGCGGCAATCATATCGGGTTTTGTTTCGGCGACCTACCCCGGCGGGTATAATCGCCGGCCACAAATTTTGCCGTAGATCCGTGGTTTCGATGACTGAATCCCTGCGTGTTTCGAACTTCCTGCGCACCATCATCCGCGACGACCTGGAGTCGGGTCGGGTGCCTGCGGTGCTCACGCGTTTCCCGCCGGAGCCGAACGGCTACCTGCACATCGGACACGCGAA
>DAOLKH010000308.1:0-3032 GCA_035331685.1 Pseudomonadales bacterium | reverse complement strand
GTGCGCGAGATAGTCCAGCGTGTCGTGCATCCAGCCCATGTTCCACTTCATCGAGAAGCCGAGCCCGCCGAGCCATACCGGGCGCGTCACCTGTGGCCACGCGGTCGATTCTTCGGCGATGGTCAGGGTGCCCGGATGCTCGCCGTGCGTCATTTCGTTGAGTTCGCGCAGGAAGCGCATGGCATCGAGGTTCTCGCGTCCTCCGTGCTCGTTCGGCGTCCAGTCGGCGGGCTGGCGCGAGTAGTCCAGGTAGAGCATCGACGCGACGGCGTCGACGCGCAGACCGTCGATGTGGAATTCTTCCAGCCAGCAGTTCGCGCTGGCGAGCAGGAAGTTGCGCACCTCGTTGCGCCCGAAGTCGAAGATCAGCGTACCCCAGTCGCGATGTTCACCACGTCGGGGGTCGGAGTGCTCGTAGAGTGATGAACCATCGAAGCGCGCCAGCGCGTGCAGGTCGCGCGGGAAATGTGCCGGCACCCAGTCGAGCAGTATGCCGATGCCGTGCCGGTGGCAGTGGTCGACGAAGTAGCGGAAGTCGTCCGGGGTGCCGAAGCGGCTGGTGGGCGCGAAGTAGCCGGTTGCCTGATAGCCCCACGAGCCGTCGAGCGGATGTTCGGTGACGGGCAGCAGTTCCACGTGCGTGAAGCCGAGTCCGCGCACGTGTTCGACCAGCCGGTGAGCCAGTTCACGGTAGTCGAGAAATTCGCCGTCCTGGCTGCGCTGCCAGGACCCGAGATGAACTTCGTAGACGCTGAGCGGTGCGTGCTGCCAGTCACGCTCGCGGCGAGCCTGCAGCCATTCGGCATCACCCCATGCGTAGCTGCTGTCGGCGCAGACGATCGACGCGGTGTATGGGCGGCGTTCGTAACGGCACGCGTACGGATCGCTCTTGAGATGCAGGGTGCCGTGGTCACGCGCCCGCAGCTCGAACTTGTAGAGTGCTCCTGCGCCGACGCCGGGGATGAACAGCTCCCATACGCCGCTGTCTCCGCGCACCCGCTGCGGGTGACAGCGACCGTCCCAGTGATTGAAGTCGCCGACCACGCTCACGCGCTCGGCATTCGGTGCCCAGGTCGCAAAACGTGTGCCGGCAACACCGTCGACAGTGCACGGGTGTGCGCCAAGCACACGGTAGGCGTGGCGATGGCGCCCTTCACCGAACAGGTGCAGGTCGAGGTCACCGATCTGCGCCTGAAAGCCGTAAGGGTCGATATCGCAGTGCATGTCGCCACCCGCGTCACGCCAGTGGATCGGCGGATGCGGTGCCAGTGAGTCGAGCTGCGTGCCCTCGAGCAGGAACAGGCCGCTGCTGCCGATACGCCGGGCCGGTAGGCGATCGTCACCTGCCCACAGCGCAACCGCCCACGGTCGCCACAGCAGCAGCGTTGCGCCGTGGCGGCCGAGCAGCTCGCAGGGGTCGTGGTGGCGTGCCTGCAGCAGCCGCTGCACGCCCTCGTGCTCGAGCAGCGAAGCGTCGGCCACAGCGTGATCCATATCAAGATTTCGATGCATCGTCACGGGGTGAATTGGTGTTGACCTTTGATGAACTGCCATCATGATTAGAAAGCATTATGGTGGCAGTTACAAACCGGCACCCGAAGTGCGTGTGCCGGGCCTCACCAAGGAGTTGATGCAATGAAAACCGCTCGTTCCGGGCGTTTCGTCAGCCGGCTGACGCGCGATACCCTGGCCCTCATCCTTGCCGGGGGGCGCGGATCCCGGCTGATGCAGCTTACCGATTGGCGCGCCAAGCCGGCGGTGCCGTTCGGCGGCAAGTTCCGCATCATTGATTTTCCGCTTTCCAACTGCGTGAATTCCGGAATCCGTCGCATCGGAGTGCTGACCCAGTACAAGGCGCATTCGCTGATTCGGCACATCCAGCACGGATGGGGCTTTCTGCGCGCCGAGCTTGGCGAGTTCGTCGAGCTGCTGCCGGCACAGCAACGCATCGAGACTTCCTGGTACGAAGGCACCGCGAACGCAGTGCTGCAGAACATCGACATCATTCGCCGGCACGACCCCGAGTTCCTGCTGATTCTCGCCGGTGACCACGTCTACAAGATGGACTACGGCAGCATGCTTGCGGCTCATGTCGAAACCGGTGCCGATGTGACGGTGGGGTGCATCGACGTGCCGCTCGAGGACGCCAGCGCCTTCGGCGTGATGTCGGTGGACGCGGATTGGCGCATCACCGAGTTCACCGAGAAGCCAGAGCATCCGCAGCCGATGCCGAACGACCCGACTCGCGCGCTTGCCTCGATGGGGATCTATGTGTTCAACACGCGGCTGCTGTTCGACGAACTCGCACGCGATGCCGCACGCGCGGAGACGACGCATGATTTCGGGCGGGACATCATCCCGGCCTCGATTCGCAAATATGCGGTGTATGCCTATCCGTTTCGTGATCCGCGCACCGGCTCGTACGGCTATTGGCGCGATGTCGGGACGATCGATTCGTTCTGGCAGGCGAACATGGAACTGGTTGGCGTGACCCCGGAGCTGAACCTCTACGACCAGGAATGGCCGATCTGGACCTACCAGCAGCAGGTGCCGCCCGCGAAGTTCGTGTTCGACGACGAAGGGCGTCGTGGCATGGCGGTGGACTCGATGGTGGCCGGCGGTTGCATCGTCTCGGGTGCGGAGGTCACGCGTTCGCTGTTGTTCTCGAACGTCTGCGTGCATTCGTACACGACGATCGAGGATTCTGTGATCTTTCCCGAAGTGGATGTCGGCAGGAGTTGTCGCGTGCGGCGTGCCGTGATCGACAGGGGCTGCAGGATTCCGTCCGGCACCACGATTGGCTTCGATGCGGCGGCAGATGCGCGACGCTTCCATGTGTCGCCGAAAGGTATCGTGCTGGTGACTCCCGAGATGCTCGGACAGGAAGTGCATCGTGGCTGAGATAGTGCCGATGCCGGTGATCCTGTGTTGGCACATGCATCAGCCCGAATACCGAGACCTGGGCGACGGTCAGTACCAGTTTCCGTGGACCTATCTGCACGCGATCAAGGACTACGTGGACATGGCGGCGC
>DAOLKH010000307.1:0-3036 GCA_035331685.1 Pseudomonadales bacterium | reverse complement strand
GATCGGTTGTGCCCCGCACGGGTCGGCGTACCAGAGTCCGGCATTCGCCGAGAGCATGGCGCGCTTCTGCAAGGAAGTGCGCAAGTGCGGATCGGTCGCCGTCGTGCAGCTCACGCACCTGAACTCGGTGTGGTCGCCGTCGCCGGTGCCAGTGCTCGGCGTGCAGGACTACACGCCGCACGTGATGGGCGAGGCCGAAATCGAATTCTGCCTGAACACCTACGCAGAAGCCGCGGAGGTCGCCAAGGCCGCCGGTGCCGACGGCATCGAGATCCATTGTGCGCATGAGACGCTCGGCTACAGCTTCCTGTCTCCGGTGACGAACCGGCGCACCGACCACTGGGGCGGCGGTCCCACCGAGCGCGTGCGTTTCGTCGTCGAGGCGCTGAAGCGCGTGCGTGAGCGGATCGGCGACTCGATGGCACTCGGCATCCGCATCGCCGGCGCGGAGTTCCGTGACGGCGGCTACGACAACATGGAAATGCGCGAGATGGTCTACTGTATCGCGGAGACGGGTCTGCTCGACTTCGTCGACATCGATACCGGCCATTGCTACGGTGCACCCTCGTACGTGCCGTCCTCGTACCATCCGCACGCCGAGTTCCGCGAGTTCGGCAAGGCGGCGCGTGCGGACCTCGACCCGAAGATCAAGGTGCTGTTCACCGGACGGATCAACGATCCGGTGCTTGCCGAGGAATTGCTGCGTGGTGGCTACTGCGATCTGGTCGGCATGGTGCGTGCCGGCATCGCGGATCCCGAGTTTGCGAACAAGGCACGTGAGGGGCGTCTCGGCGAAATCCGCCGCTGCATCGCGTGCACCCGTTGCATCGACGAGGCCTCGGAGCCGAAGACCTTCCCGTACACGCCGATGTGTTCGATCAACCCGGTGATCGGCAGCGAACTGCGTTGGGAGAGCGAGTTCAAGCCGGCGCAGAAGGTGAAGAACGTACTGGTCGTCGGCGGCGGTATCGCGGGTTGCGAGGCGGCGCGCGTCGCGGCGATGCGCGGACACAGGGTCACGCTGCTCGAGCAGGGCAAGCGCCTCGGTGGCCAGCTGCTGATCGCAGCGAAGGCGCCGGGGCGTGATTCCTTCGAGGACCAGGCGTACTTCGAGGAGAACGCGCTCGAGCGTCTGAAGGTCGACGTGCGGCTGAACACCGCAGCAGACCTGGCAGCGATCAAGGCGCTGGCACCGGATGCGGTCGTGATCGCGACCGGAGCCGTACCGCGCCAGCCGGACAATGTGGACGGACTCGAACTGCCACACGTTGTGCAGGGCTGGGACGTGATGCTCGGCAAGGCGAGCACCGGCAACCGTGTCGCGGTGATTTCGCAGGAAGACTACTACCAGACGCCGTGCGTTGCGGAGTACCTCACTTCGCGTGGCAAGCAGGTCGAGGTGTTCCACAAGTCGGTGCATCTGGGAACCGATATCGCCCGCTACTCGATAGGCATGGTGCTGAAGCGCATGGAGGACTGCGGCGTCAAGGTGCACCCGAACCTGATCCTGAAGAAGATCGAGCAAGGGGCAATCGAGCTGGTGTCGTCGTGGGGAGGTCACAGGTACCGCTTCGAAGGCTTCGACAGCGTGGTGCTGGTCTACGGTGCCGTGCCGGTGCACACGCTCTACGACGAGTTGAAGGCCGACGGCAACATCGCCGAGCTCTACCTCGCCGGCGCTGCCTGGCTGCCGCGTCGTCTGGCGGAAGCGACACGCCAGGGGGCCAACATCGGCCTGGTGATCTGATCCGCAGCGTCGTCCCTGCCCGCGACCGTTGGCGGTCGCGGGCCATGCGGCCATCGAGGCAGACCGCTGCCGTCAATGGCAGAAGCGGATAGTCGGAGAACGAAAAAATGGCATTTCCACCGAGCAAGCCGGTTCCGGAATCGCACCAGGACATCCTGCGGGATCGTCCGACCGGACACCTGGCGACGCTGCGCCCCGATGGACGACTGTCGGTGAACCCGGTCAGCCTGATGTGGGACGGCGTACACCTGCGTTTCAGCACCGTGAAGTCGCGCCAGAAGTACCGCAACCTGGTCAACGATCCCCGTTGCGCGATCTCCGTTCCGCATCGCAACAACCCGAACCGCTACGTCGAACTGCGCGGAATCGCCGAGTTGCACGACGATGCCGATCGCAGCTTCATCAACTCGATCGCACGTCATTACATGGGTGTGGACGAGTATCCCTTCGATCCGCCCGGTGCCGAGCGGGTCACGGTCACGCTGCATGCAGAGCAGATATCGGCGCCGGTGATTCCGCTCGCCGACGACTCTCCCGGCGCACCGGATCGGGTGCGGGACTGAGCAGCGAGACACGCTCATGCAGATAGCCGCCGATACGGTCGCGAGCTTTCATTACGTGCTGCGCGACGAGCACGGAGTCACGCTCGAGAGCTCGCGAGACGGCGAGCCTGTCATGTATCTGCACGGGCATGCCAACATCCTGCCGGCACTCGAAGCCGCGCTGGTCGGACACGCCGTCGCTGATTGCGTCCAGGTCACGCTCACGCCGACCGATGCGTACGGCAACCGACGGCCGGACGCCGTCGCACGCGTGTCTCTGAAGCATGTCCGGGGGCCGCGTCGCCTGCAGCCCGGCATGGTCGTCGCGGTACAGACCGCGAAAGGTGAAATCAGGGCGACAGTGTTGAAGGTCGGCAAGTTCAATGTCGATGTCGATACCAACCATCCATTCGCTGGTCGCACCCTGGACTTCGAGATCGAAGTCGTGGATGTGCGTGCTGCCAGCGACGAGGAAATCGCGCACGGTCATGCCCACGGTAGCGGTGGGCACCAGCACTGAACGGGCAGCGATGAAGTCGCGCACTGCGGCGGCGTACTGACCGCAGGGGTTCTGACGCTGGGCCAGGCAGGCCCGGCGGTTATGCAGCTTCGCGACCGAGCAGACGGGCGTATTCGTCGCAGCGGAAAACCGACTCGAGGTCGTGGCGGCGTTGCTCGTCCAGACCCAGTTCGCCCAGCGCTGCCGCCGCAGGGCCGGCTGTTCGCGCAGCCGCGCCTTGGCATCGC
>DAOLKH010000306.1:0-3044 GCA_035331685.1 Pseudomonadales bacterium | reverse complement strand
CGAAGCGAATGACGCAAGGAGGTCATCGTGAACGCAGAACCGCGATTCGATCCGGAGCGATTGATGGCTGCCGCCGAGCAGCGCACCGGGCATTCGGACTGGGGTGATCCGGGCTTTCGTACCGGGCTGGAACACCTGATCGACTCGCTGGAACGCGAGGCGCGACTGTCGGAGCTGGGGCGCTACGCGACCGGGGAAGCAATGATCAGCCGGCTCGCGAACCGGCTCGACATCATCGCGTACCGCAAGCAGCGCCCGGCGGTGGAGGCCCAGACGATCCGGCGCCCGCTGTTCGTGCTCGGGCTGCCACGCACCGGAACCACCATCCTGCACGAGGTGCTCGCGCAGGACCCGGACCATATTTCACCGCTGCACTGGCAAGTGATGAAGCCGGTGCCACCTCCGCATCCAGACAGCATCGACACCGATCCGCGCATCGCCGAGGTCGAGGCACAGCTCGACGCGTTCGACCAGATCTCGCCGAACTTCAAGACGATCCACGAGATGGGCGCGCGGCTGCCGACGGAATGCCTGTCGATACTCGCGATGTACTTCACCAGCGATGAATGGAGCGCAACCTACTACGTGCCGACGTACCGGCGCTGGTGCCTGGACCACGACATGCACGGTGCGTACCGGTGGCATCACCAGGTTCTGCAGCACCTGCAGGTGGACTGCGCACGCCCGCGCTGGGTGTTGAAATCACCACTGCACCTGCCCTACCTGCAGGCGATATTCGACGAGTACCCGGACGCGTCGATCGTGTGGACGCACCGCGAGCCGATGACCGTGATGGCGTCGGTGTCCAGCCTGGCGCAAACGCTGCGTGCAACCTTCAACGAGGGCATCGATCCGAAGCTCACGGCGCAGGGCGAAGTCGAGCACCTGTCACAGGCACTGCTGCGCGGCATGAGGTGGCGCGACGCACACCCCGAACGCAGGCACCAGTTCATCGACCTCGGGTTCGCGGAGATCATGCGCGACCTGCCTGGGGCGGTCGAGAAGATCTACGCGCATTTCGGCTTCGAACTGACGGCGGAGGCACGCCGGCGAATGGAGAACTACATCCGCAATCGTCCGCGCGACAAGCACGGTGTACACAGCTACAGCGCGGCACAGTTCGGGCTCAGCGAGGCGCAGCACGGCGTTGTGTTCGCCCCGTATCGCGAGCGCTTCGCAAACTTCCTTGCCGGCTCGGGAACCGGCTAGCACACACAACGCAAACCAGTGGAGGATCGAGCCATGCCCACCGATACGACGGCCAGCGCCGCAGCGCTCGCGGAGCTGCTCGACCTGGTTCGTGAACTGAACTCGCGCTTCCTCGGCGAGGAATTCGGCAATACACGGCCCGACGACGTCATCGACGGTCGCGTGTACGTGCTGCACGCACTGCAGGCCGCGCTGGGCAGCCAGCTCGATGTGCATCCCGACCGACCGGTGTTTCGCCGCCTCACCGGGCCGAACATGAAGGTGCTCGGTGACAACCCCGACGCCGTGTACTTCGGCGCCTACGTGCAAGCCGGGCGCAGTTACCGCATCCACGGCAATCTGGCCGGTGCCACGTTCACGTCGTTCAGCCAGGAACTCGGCACCGCCGACGGGGGCTATTCACGGCAAACGGTGAACGTGGTCAAGGACAGCGACCTGCATCCCGACCCGGACGGCAACTTCGAGTTCGTGCTGAGCGCCGAGCGCCGCCCGGGCAACTGGTTCCCGCTGCATCCGCAGGCAGGGCTGATCAATACGCGCCACTTCTTCGAACGCGAGCGACCCGCGGCGTCGGACCCCACCCTGCATGTCCCGCTCGCGATCGAGTGCCTGGATCCCGGCCCTGCCCCACCGCCACGCCTGGATGACGCCGCGCTGGCGGCGCGCATACGCTGCACCATGAACTACGTGCGCGGCATGACCCTCGATGTGCCGCCATTCCCGCATGGGCCCTACCCGCAACCCGGATGGGTATCGACGCTCGCAAACCACTTCAATCCACCGGCGGATCCGGCAGCAAGCACCGGCTGGGCCAACATGGATGCGATCTACGCACTGGCGCCGTACGAACTCCAGGC
Source organism: Pseudomonadales bacterium (assembly GCA_035331685.1). Taxonomy (GTDB): domain Bacteria; phylum Pseudomonadota; class Gammaproteobacteria; order Pseudomonadales; family UBA5518; genus UBA5518. Next base: position 978 of record DAOLKH010000306.1, on the reverse strand, counting down.
CGACGAGGCACTGGTGATCGAAGGGCGCCTGCCAGCCTGCCGGTTTGCAAACGTACTGCTGTATACGCGATTCCTGCAGACCTACGATTACATCAACCGTTGCGTCTCGCTGAACCGCCAGCAGATCCGGCTCAGGGCCGACGGCAGTTTCCGCGTCGTGGTCGCACACCGCGACCCGTGCGTGCCGAACTGGCTCGACACGGCAGGACGCACGCAGGGACGGGTTTTCTGGCGCTTCCTGTTGCCGGAAGAGCCGCTGCAGGCGTTGCAGACGCGCGTGATGCACGTCGCGCAGGTACGGCAACTCGGTGATTGAATAAGCGGAGGGATCGGCGATGAACCTGAATTTCGATCGGGTGCTGCAGGTAGGCATGGTCGTGCGCGATCTCGACCAGGCGCTGGATTTCTATACGAACACGGTCGGCTGGGGTCCGTTCACGATCTTCGAGGACGATCAGGGCATCAAGTACGATCGCAAGGGCGGGACACCGTACAGCGGCAGGATCCGGGTCGCGGTAACCGCGTGGGACAGCAAGCCCTGCCTCGAACTGATCCAGCCGCTGTCGGGCGACAATATCTTCAACCGGCATCTCGAAACGCACGGCGAAGGCCTGCACCACCTGTTCGCCGGTCTGGTGGACGATCTGGACATGGTGCTGCCCGAACTCGAGAAGCAGGGCATTCGCACGATCCTGTACGGCCCGGTACCCGAGTTCCAGTCGCGCGTCGCCTACGTGGTCGGCGAAAGGACGCGCAACATCATCCTCGAACTCAGCGACCGAAGGTGCTGATGCAGGGTGCTGATGCAGGGCGCTGACACCATGCAGCCGACACGCGCTCCGAGCACCGCCTACGCCAACTACGTGCTCACCCTGTTGTGCCTGGTCTTTGTGATGAACTTCATCGACCGGCAGATCCTGGCCATGCTGATCGAGCCGATCAAACAGGAATTCGGCGTTTCGGATACGGCGCTCGGGT
>DAOLKH010000305.1:0-3054 GCA_035331685.1 Pseudomonadales bacterium | reverse complement strand
ACCCGAGCGCCGTATCCGAAACGCCGAATTCCTGTTTGATCGGCTCGATCAGCATCGCCAGGATCTGCCGATCGATGAAGTTCATCACGTAGACCAGACTCAACAGGGCAAGCACGTAGTTGGCGTAGGCGGCACTCGGAGTGCGTGTCGGCTGCTGCATGGTGTGTCCTGGTCGTTCACTGGAGGTCGGAATGCCGACTTCGGGCAGCCGGACCGCCGGCAGTATAGATGGCGCGGCTCGCGTCCAGCAGCCCGTGGCGGGCATAATCCAGCGGTCATGTCGGTCAGCCGGGAGCCCCGATGGATCTGTTGCCAATCGGCGTCGCATCGAGGAAATCTCTTGCCTGAAGAGGTGCACACCGTGAACACGGGCCAGCGTCAATGGAGTCTCGGGCTGAAGCTCGCGCTGGTGCTGCTGCCGTTTCTGGTTTTCACGGGCGTCTCGATCGGAGTGACCCTCTGGGTGTCGTGGCAGCTCGATGGCGGTGCGGCCGCGGTCAACGAGGCAGGTCGGCTGCGCATGCAGATCAACCGCATGGCGCGTGCCGTGGACGCAGGTGATGTGACGCTGCTGCAGCGATACGTGACGGAGTTCGATGCCAGCATCGAACTGTTGCGTGTCGGCGATACGCATCGCCCGCTGTTCGTGCCGTGGGATGCGCGGGTGCGCGAGCGCTTCACGGCGGTTGAAGCGGAGTGGGCGGATTTCCGGATACGCTGGGGTAGCGCGCAGACCGATGCGGCTGTGATCGCCACTGCGCTGGAACGGGATACCGGCCGCTTTACCGACCATATCGACGCGCTGGTGCGTGCGATAGAAAGACATATGTCGCGCTGGACCGCGATCATGCACCTCGTGCAGACGGCGCTGCTGACGTTTGCCGTGCTGGCGAGCGCGGCGCTCGTCTACACCGGCTATGTGTTCGTGCTGGAGCCGGTGAGCGCGCTGGCACGCGCCGTGCGGCGCGTGCAGCAGGGTGATCTGGGGGCACGGGTCGTGTGCGCGAGTCGTGACGAGTTCGGAGCCCTGGCCGAGGGCTTCAACGGCATGGCCGAACATCTGCAATCCGTATACGGCAGTCTCGAGACCCGGGTACACGAGAAGACTGCGGAGCTCGAGGAGAAGCACGAGCGGCTCGAAGCCCTGTATGAAGTCGCCGCGATGGTTGCCGATGCCGCGTCCACGGAAGAACTGGCGCGCGGCTTCGTGCGCTGCGTGCTGCGCCTCACGCGTGCGGACGGCGTGTTGCTGCGCTGGTACGACACCGGGCGTGGTCACTACGTGCCGCTCGCCTGGGAAGGTTTGCCAGAGGCGATGATCGCCGCCGAGAGCACGCTGGCCGAAGGCGAGTGCGCGTGCGGCATGTCGGCGTCGAGCCAGGGTGTGCGGGAGCCGGAGCTGCGTCTGGTCGCGCTCGACGCCCTGCCTGCGAGCTGCCTGCAGCACTGCCGTCAGGCCGGTTTCGCGACGGCGGTGACGGTACCGGTACGTGTGCACCAGCACACCAGCGGCGAACTCGATCTGTTTTTCCGCAGCCGGACCGCACTGTCCGTTGCCGAGCGTTCGCTGCTCGAGGCGCTGGCCGCGCACCTTGCTGCCGGGCTGGAAAACATCCGTCTGGCTGCGCTCGCGAAGGAAGCGGCAGTCGCCGAGGAGCGCGGCTTCATCGCGCGCGAGCTGCACGATTCGATCGCACAGTCGCTCGCGTACCTGAAGATCCAGGTGCAACTGATGCGCGATGCACTGGCGGCCGCAGACGCCGAACGCATGTCCGCCGTTCTTGCCGATATCGATACCGGGGTGCGGGAGAGCTACGGCGATGTGCGCGAGTTGCTGCTGCACTTCCGTACCCGCGCCGATGCCGGCGGCATCGAAACGGCGTTGCAGACGACGCTCGGCAAGTTCGAGCATCAGAGTGGTCTGCACGGTGAGCTGCGTGTTCACGGACACGCGATGCCGTTGCCGCCGGATGTGCAGATCCAGGTGCTGCATATCGTGCAGGAAGCGCTGTCGAACGTGCGCAAGCACGCGCGTGCGGGCAGAGTGCGTGTCGAGGTATGGAAGCAGCCCGCCTGGTGCTTCGAGATCAGCGACGACGGCATCGGTTTTGCCGACGGCGCGGTTGCCATCGAAGCCTTGCCTGCCGATGCCACGCACGTGGGGCTGCGCATCATGGCCGAACGGGCTGCGCGCATCGGGGCGGAACTTGCGGTCGAATCGTGGCACGGGAAGGGAACGCGGGTCAGGCTCGGCCTGCCCCTGGCGGGAGCCGCGGACGGAACAACGGCCACGGATTCCATCGGCCCGCCTGTTGCGACTGAGGCACAGACATGAACGAGACGGCTACGCCGATCCGCATCCTCGTGGTCGACGACCACACCCTGTTCCGCCGTGGACTCACCGCGCTGCTCGCACGTGAACCCGGGTTCCTCGTGGTCGGCGACGAGGCGGATGTGAATCACGCGCTGCTGCGTGCTGCCGAGCTGCAGCCAGACCTGGTGCTGCTCGACAATCACCTGCCCGGAGTGCGTGGGGTCGATGCACTGCCCGCGCTGCGCGAGGTGGCGCCGGCTGCGAGGGTCCTGATGCTCACCGTCAGCGAGGACGAACAGGATCTGCTGGATGCCCTGCGTGGTGGCGCCAGCGGTTATCTGCTGAAGACGATCGATGGTGACGCGCTCGCCGATGCGATCCGTCGTGCGATGCGTGGCGAGAACGTGATTGCCGGTGAAATGACGGCCAAGCTGGTGTCTGCGGTGCGCCAGACGGGCTCGGTCGTACAGCAGGACACGGCGCCGGCTTCGCCCATCGCCCTGTTGTCCGCGCGCGAGCGCGACATCCTGCGCGGCATTGCTCGCGGCGACAGCAACAAGGCGATCGCGCGTGAGCTGGGGATTGCCGAAACGACCGTGAAGATCCACGTCCAGCACGTGCTGCGCAAGCTCGACGTCGCGTCGCGAGTGCAGGCAGCCGTGATTGCCACCGAGCACGGATTGCAGTGAGCGCGTGGATGCCGGCGTCACGAAAGCGGGACCGAGGAGGGGAAATCCATG
>DAOLKH010000304.1:0-3082 GCA_035331685.1 Pseudomonadales bacterium | reverse complement strand
CGGGTCCTGTTCGGTCAGCGACCAGCCGGAGGTCTGGCAGTGCGTACGCAGCATCTTCGACTTCGCGTTCTTCGGGCCAAAGCCGTCGATGATGCGCGCCCACAACAGGCGTGCGGCACGCAGCTTCGCCACTTCCATGTAGAAGTTCATGCCGATGCCGAAGAAGAACGACAGCCGCGGCGCGAAATCGTCGATTGCGAGTCCTGCAGCGACGGCAGTGCGCACGTACTCCTTGCCGTCGGCGAGCGTGTACGCGAGCTCCAGTGCCGCATCCGCGCCGGCTTCCTGGATGTGGTACCCAGAAATCGAGATCGAATTGAAGCGCGGCATGAGCCGCGAGGTGTAGGTGATGATGTCGCCGATGATGCGCATCGACGGAACCGGCGGGTAGATGTAGGTATTGCGGACCATGAACTCCTTCAGGATGTCGTTCTGGATCGTTCCCGAAAGCTGTTCCTGCGCAACGCCCTGCTCCTCGGCCGCGACGATGTAGCCGGCGAGCACCGGCAGTACCGCCCCGTTCATCGTCATCGATACCGAGACGCGGTCGAGCGGGATGCCGTCGAACAGGATCTTCATGTCCTCGACACTGTCGACGGCAACGCCCGCCTTGCCGACATCGCCGACCACGCGTGGGTGATCCGAGTCATAGCCACGATGCGTTGCGAGGTCGAAGGCCACCGAGACTCCCTGACCGCCTGCAGCCAGCGCCTTGCGGTAGAACGCATTCGATTCCTCAGCGGTCGAAAAACCCGCGTATTGACGGATCGTCCATGGCCGCCCCACGTACATGGTCGCCTGCGGACCTCGCACGAAGGGTTCGATTCCGGGCCAGGTATCCGTGAACGGCAGTTGCGCCGTGTCCTCGGCGGTATACAGGGCCTTCAACGTGATGCCTTCCGGCGTCATGGTGTCCAGGGTCGCGGGCGAAGCGCCGCCGAGTTGCTTGCCGACGATCTTCTCCCATTCCGCGCGCGATCCGCCCGCGGGGCGATAAGGCCACTCCGCCATTGTCATGCACTCCTTAGGGTCGGCGCCGGAAGCGGCACCGCAACGGGGCGAGTTTAAAGCCGCAGTGAAGTCGCCTCAACGGTCGGCACGCCGCAGCATGCACGCCACATTGGCTCAGCCTGCGCTGGCGCGGCGACGCAGATCCCCGGTGATTCGTTCGAGCGTGCGTTCGAGCAGGGGTTCGTCTTCGATGATGCGCCATTCGCCCGTCTGCAAGGCGTAGGCGAAGGACTTGCGCGAAGCCTCGCGTACCAGACGACCGTTGCGGTCACAGAACAGCAGCATCCGTGTCTCGTCGATGCGCGTTGAAAGCTTGCAGCGGCGCGCACTGCCCGTACTGTCGCTGATTTCGAACCAGGTCCCGACGGCAACCGCATCGGCTTGCTGCAGCGACTCGAGACTGAGCGCCGCACGTGGCGCTTCGGTGTCGGCTGCAGGACGTGTCGCGGTCGTATCGTTCGCTCGCGGCGGAATCACCGGAGGCGGCTGGATGCGTGCCCGCTCGATCGGCACCACCCGTGCCGATGCGGCCGCCGGTGGTTCGAGCAGGTTGCGGTGCAACTCGCGGATACCCTCGATGCGCGCCTGCGCCTCGACCGTGTTGCCCTGCGTGTGCTCGAGCGCCTGTTCGAGCCGCTCGTGGATCCGCGGCAGCGCACGCGCAAGCGCACCGCGCGCGAGCAGATCCGCGGGTGCCACCAGTGAACGCGGCAAATCGTCCAGCATCGCAACTGCATCCAGCCACTCCGCGCTGTCGGGGCCTTTGCGCAGGAAGAACAGTTGCAGCGTTCGCTGCCAGTCCGTATTGAAGAATTCAAGCAACGCAACCGGAAGATCCCGTCCATCGATCTTCTGGCGCATCACCGCATGCACCGCCTCGCGTGCTGCCGCGAGACGGGCGTCGGCGACGGCCTTTTCGCTGGTGCGGCGTTCGAGTTTGACTGCCCGTTGCTCCGCACGCTCGATCGCGCCCTGCAATCGCTGCAGCGCCTGCGCGAATGCCTCGCGTCCGGCCTGTGCATCGGCCGCAAGCCCTTCGACCACGGCTCGCATCTGCTCGAGCAGCGTATCCTGTGCGTCCTGCTCATGCCCGTCCCAGCCGCGTCCGGCCCGTGCGATCGCGTTGATCAGCTGGCGCGCAGGATGCAGTCGATCGCCGAAGAATCCGCGATCGTTCAGCGCGAGCTTGAGTACCGGCAACTGCAGTCGCGACAACAGGACCTGGATCGCCAATGGCAGATCCTTGTCGTCCGCCAGGGTATCGAAGATCAGCGTGACGATGTCCACCACATCGCCTTCCGCTGCTCCAAGGCGCAATGAGCCGCGCCGCGCGACGATCGACCCCAGCGCCGAGCGGATATCTGCGGAGGATCCGGCAACACCACCTGGCCACCCGCGTCCGGTCTGCAGGTCACCGAGCAATGCAACGAGTTCGCCTGCCCCCAGGCTCACGGCACCCGCCGCCGGGACGCCACCGCCCGGTGACGAGCCGGCAAAGGTCAGCGGCGAGCCGGAACCGCGCACCCGCTGCAGCAACGCGGACAGCTCACCGAAACCACTGCGTTCATCCACTGCGCCTGCCACTGTCGCGCCCGCACCCCCAATGGGTGTCGCTGTGTGCGCGGAGTCCGGACCCGCACGCACCGCAGACTCCGGCGCTTCTTCGCGCCGCGGCGTCGCACTTGCGCGAGCTGCAGCAGCCCCGAGCAGCGGAAGCACCCGCGCGTCGATCAGCACCTGGTTCCCACGCTGGTAGACCGCACCAAGGCGGCCGAGCACGTGCGCGTCGAACTGCTGGCAGAGCACGCGCAGGCACTTGATGTCGCTCTCGAGCTCCTGACAGGCATCGAGGAATGCCTGTGCGATACGGCCCGGGTCGAAAGGATTGTCCGCCTCGTTCATCTCGGCTGCCGATGGCACCAGAGCGAGCATCCGCTCGTGCAGATCCGCAAGCACGAGCTGCAGTTCGCCGCGCACACGCGAAACGCCCCCGGAAACCATGAGCTGACGCTCGATCTGCTCCGGCGGGATCAGCGTCAGTTCGTCGATATTCAATTGTTCGGTGGATGCA
>DAOLKH010000303.1:0-3085 GCA_035331685.1 Pseudomonadales bacterium | reverse complement strand
CCTTCGGCTGCCGCGAACTGCTCCACTGCGGCAAGATGCGGGTTGTCGCTGAAACCGTCCTCTGCGACGTTTGCGATGTACATCACGGGCTTGCCGGTGAGCAGGTGGAACTCGCGCAGCGTCAGCCGCTCGTCCTCGCTCATCGCCAGCGAGCGGGCGGGACACCCCTCGTTCAGGTGTGGCAGCAGCCGCTCCAGCAGCGCCTTCTGTCGCAGCGCGTCCTTGTCGCCACCCTTGGCGATGCGGGCAACGCGCTGCAACTGCCGTTCGGCGCTTTCCAGGTCCGCGAGCGCGAGTTCGGTGTTGATGACCTCGATGTCGCCGAGCGGATCGATGCGGCTCGCGACGTGGATCACGTTGTCGTCCTCGAAGCAGCGCACGACGTGCGCGATTGCATCGGTCTCGCGGATGTTGGCAAGGAACTGGTTGCCGAGGCCCTCGCCTTTGGACGCACCGGCAACCAGCCCGGCGATGTCGACGAACTCCATCGTGGTCGGCACGATGCGTTGCGGCTTCACGATGGCGGCGATCCGGTCCAGGCGCAGGTCTGGAACCGGCACGATCCCGGTGTTCGGTTCGATGGTGCAGAACGGGAAGTTCGAAGCGGCGATGCCGGCGCGTGTCAGTGCATTGAAGAGTGTGGACTTGCCGACGTTCGGCAGCCCGACGATGCCGCAGTTGAAACCCATGTCATTCGACCCTGAAACTGTTGAGACGGTTCATTGCGATCGGCCAGTTGCCGGCCACCGCATCCGGCAGCGTCCGCAGCGCTTCGTCGATGCACAGATCGATCAGTCTGCGGTCGGTCGGCGACGGCCGCGACAGCACGTGCGCGGTGACCTGCTCACGTGCACCGGGATGACCGATGCCGATCCGCAACCGGTGGAACGCGCGGTTGTTGCCGAGCGCGGCGATGATGTCGCGCAGCCCGTTGTGGCCGCCGTGGCCACCGTCGAACTTGAAGCGCACCTCGCCGGGCGGAAGATCCAGCTCGTCACAGGCAACCAGCAGTTGCTGCGCTTCGAGCTTGAAGAAGTTCAGCGCCGGGGCGACTGCCTGGCCGCTGCGGTTCATCCAGGTCTGCGGAATCAGCAGCCGTACCTCGTGGCCGGCGATGGTCACGCGCGCCGCGAGCCCGTGAAAGCGGGATTCGGGCTTCAGCGTGGCGTTGCAATGCGTGGCGAGCGCGCTCACGAAATCGGCACCTGCATTGTGGCGGGTGCGGTGATACTCGGGTCCGGGATTGCCCAGTCCGACGATGAGCGCGAGCGGTATGGTCAAAGTGTGTCGTTCGAGGTGTGCGCGGTCTCCATCAGGCGATGGAGACCGCACCGTGCGTCAGGCCTCTGCAGTGTCTTCCGCAGCGCCGCCCTTCGGTGCCAGCACCGTGGCGACCGGAAGGTCGTGCTCCGGGCCGTGTGACAGTTCGACGCTTTCGACGCCCGGCGGCAGCTTCAGGTCCGACAGGTGGACCGCCTGTCCGACGTGGTAGTCCAGCATGTCGACCTCGATGAACTCGGGCAGGTTCTGCGGCAGGCAGCTCACGTGCACCTCGTTCGCGTTGTGCTGGATCATGCCGCCCTGGTTCTTCACGCCGTGGCAGCGGTCCTGGTTGATGAAGTGCAGCGGGATATGCACGTGGATCTTGCGGTCGCGGCTGACGCGCTGGAAATCCGCGTGCAGGATCAGCGGGCGCGCGGGGTGGCGCTGCAGGTCCTTCAGGATGACTTCCTCGTTGCCGTCGTCGAGCTTCAGCGTGATCACGTGGGAGAAGAATGCTTCGTTCTCCAGCGCCTTTGCCAGCTCGCGGTGCGACACCGAGATGCTGCGTGCTGCGCCCGTGCCGCCGTAGACGATCGCCGGTACCAGCTCCTGGTTGCGCAGGCGGCGGCTCGCACCTTTCCCTGCGCCGCTGCGAGCGGCAGCGTTCAACATGAATTCGCCAGACATGGTCTGTACTCCGTTGCGGGGCGGTTGTTCTCCCTGCGACCGGGATGGGAACCGCCAGTGGTGGTGAACGGGAAAGGCGTGTGCCTTTCCGCCGGTTGCATCAGGCGAACATCGCGCTGATGGATTCCTCGTTGCTGACCCGGCGCACCGCCTCGGCGAGCAGCGGTGCGCTGCTGACCTGACGGATGCGCGCGCACGCCCTGGCCTGCGCGGACAGCGGAATGGTGTCGGTGACGACCAGCTCGTCGAGCACCGAGTCCTCGATATTCGTGATTGCCTTGCCGGACAGCACCGCGTGCGTGCAGTACGCGATCACCTTCGCGGCTCCGTTGTCCTTCAGCGCCTGCGCGGCCTTGCACAGCGTGCCGGCAGTGTCGACCATGTCGTCGATCACCAGACAGGTACGGCCGGCGACGTCGCCGATGATGTGCATGATCTGCGCCTCGTTGACCCTCGGACGGCGCTTGTCGATGATCGCGAGGTCGAGGTCGTTCATCTGTTTGGCGATCGCGCGGGCGCGCACCACGCCACCTATGTCCGGCGAGACCACCATCAGGTTCTCGTAGCGCTGGCGTTCGATGTCGTCGATCAGGATCGCCGAGCCGTAGACGTTGTCCACTGGCACATCGAAGAAGCCCTGGATCTGCTCGGCGTGCAGGTCCACCGTGAGCACGCGGTTCACGCCGGCCTTGGCCATCATGTCGGCCACCACTTTGGCGCTGATCGGCACGCGACTCGAACGCACGCGGCGGTCCTGGCGCGAGTAGCCGAAGTAGGGAACCACCGCGGTGATGCGCGAGGCCGACGAGCGGCGCAGCGCGTCGATCATCAGGATCAGTTCCATCAGGTTGTCGTTGGTCGGCGCGCACGTAGACTGGATCACGAACACGTCCTTGCCGCGCACGTTCTCCTCGATCTCGATGCTGATCTCGCCGTCGCTGAAACGCCCGACCATGGCGCAGCCGAGGCGCAGCCCCAGGCGCTGTACGATCTTCTGCGCCAGTTCCGGATTGGCGCTGCCGGTGAAGAGCATCATTTCTGACACGTCAGAGCTCCTGGTCGTGACCTGGCTACGCAAGGTTCGTGCTTCGCTGGCGGACGCGGCGCGCGCATGCGGACTGGCGAATCATCGTGC
>DAOLKH010000302.1:0-3089 GCA_035331685.1 Pseudomonadales bacterium | reverse complement strand
TCGCCAGGCGCTTACAACAAAGCCCAGCCTCCCAACAAGGGGGCTGGGCTTTCGTCTTCTGGGGGGAGCGGATAACGACAAGGCCCTCTGCTGCTTCCATCGGGCTGCAACTATTTCCCTGCAGATTTCCTCGATGCCTCTGGTATCGTGCCCCGGCATTCACTAAGATCAGCGCATTACCGTTCGTGCAGCTCGCCAGCACAGGCACTCTCGATGAGCATTCAGGGGCATATGATCAGCATTCACGCATCGCGCCACCTGCGCGGGCTGCTGCTTGCCCTGCTGCTGCCCTGAGGGGCAGCATATCCTTCGCGCTCACAATTCAACCGTCATCACGAATTCACCGGAATGGTCGCACCCGTGTGTGGCCGTGCGGGCATGAGGATCAGCCATGAGCAAGGACCATTTGATCATTTTCGATACCACGATGCGCGATGGCGAGCAGAGTCCGGGCGCATCGATGACCCGTGACGAGAAGATCCGCATCGCGCGCGCACTGGAGCGACTGAACGTTGACGTGATCGAGGCCGGCTTCGCGATCGCGAGTCCGGGCGACTTCGAGGCAGTGAAGGCGGTGGCCGAGACGGTGAAGAACTGTTCGGTGGCCAGCCTTGCACGCGCTGCAGCACGCGATATCGAGCAGGCGGCTGCAGCGCTGAAGAATGCGGTACGCCCACGTATCCATACATTCATTGCAACGTCGCCGATCCACATGCAGTACAAGCTGCAGATGACGCCAGAGCAGGTACTCGACCAGGCGGTGCGTTCGGTACGCCAGGCGCGCAACCATACCGATGACGTCGAGTTTTCGTGCGAGGACGCCAGCCGTTCCGAGTTCGATTTTTTGTGTCGTGTCCTGGAAGCGGTGATTGCCGCGGGAGCCACCACGGTCAACCTGCCCGATACGGTCGGCTACGGCGAGCCCGGACAGTACGGGGAATTCGTCGGTCGGCTGATTCGTACAGTGCCGAATGCGGACAAGGCGGTGTTCTCGGTGCACTGTCACAATGACCTCGGGCTCGCGGTTGCAAACTCGCTGTCGGCGGTGATGAACGGTGCACGCCAGGTCGAATGCACGATCAACGGGCTCGGCGAGCGTGCCGGCAACGCTTCGCTCGAGGAAGTCGTGATGGCAGTGCGCACGCGTGCAGACATCTTTCCGGTCGAGACGCGCATCGTGACCGAAGAGATCGTGCCGACCTCGCGCCTGGTTTCGTCGGTCACCGGCTTTCCGGTACAACCGAACAAGGCGATCGTGGGTGCAAATGCCTTCGCGCACGAGGCCGGCATCCATCAGGACGGGGTACTCAAGCACCGCGAAACCTACGAGATCATGCGTGCGCAGGACGTGGGCTGGAGCACCAATCGGCTCGTGCTGGGCAAGCACTCGGGGCGTGCCGCGGTGCGGGCGCGTTTCGAGGAGCTCGGTATCACCTTCGAGACGCGCGAAGAGCTCGAAAGTGCGTTCCACCGCTTCAAGGAGCTGGCGGACAAAAAGCACGAGATCTTCGACGAGGATCTGCAGGCGATCGCTACCAACGTCAGCGTTGGGGATGCCGTGGAGCGTTTCGAGCTGGTTGCGCTGGAGGCGGTATCGCACACGGGCGAGAAGCCGCGTGCGCGCGTCACGCTGAAGATCGACGGAGTCGAGCACCACAGTGCCGCAGAGGGTGACGGTCCGGTCGATGCGGTATTCAAGGCGATCGAGAACAAGGTGCACAGCGGCACCAGGCTGCTGCTGTTCTCGATCAATGCGATCACTTCCGGCACCGATTCGCAGGCTGAGGTCATGGTACGCCTCGAGCGCGATTCGCGCATCGTGAACGGCGCCGGCGCCGATACCGACATCATCGTCGCATCGGCGAAGGCATATCTGCACGCGCTGAACGTGATGGGGAGTGCCGTGCGCGCGCATCCGCAGATCGGCGGCGTCTGAGGGACACCGGAAGTCCGCACGCATGGACGAGTCGCTGCGCCTGGCCTATCTCGCCGCGATGGAAATCCCGGTGTGGGTGTTGCGTGGCGCGGTGGAGGCGGAGTGTGCAGAGGAGGCAGAGGCAGCACCGGCATTCGTGCCACCCGTGACGGTATCGGCGCCAGCCGGCTTCGGTCTCGCCCCGGGTCGGCTTGCACAGGAGCTGCTCGGTCCGGACAGCCAGGATCGCCCCGTTACGGGTGGGGTTGCCGCGGCGGCCCGCACACGCGGCAAGGCATCGTCGGCAACGGTTGCTGGGCCCATACCTGCGTTGCTGCTGGTGATGGCCGGGCGTCATCTGTTCATCGACGAGGCGGGTGATGCGCAGCGCGACGCGCGTGTTGCAGCGCTCGCAGCGGCAATCGCGTTCGCATTGAACGGTGAGCGCGTCGCAGCCAGCATGCAGCGCTTCGATCCGGTTGCGAGTGGCGTCGCGCCGGATCGTGCCGGGGCACGTGATGTGTTGCTCGGATGGCTGACCAAGCTCACCGAGTCGATGGATCCGGGGCACCTGATCCTGCTCGGTCCGGCTGCGGCGGGATTGCTGCTTGGCTGGGACGAGCGTGCCTACGCACAGCGGGTGCCGCTGGTGCAGCGCGTCGTTGGCCTGCAGGTGGGAGCACTGGTAACGCTGGCGGCGGACAGCATGCTCGGCACGCCGGAACTGAAGCGCGACGCGTGGCGTGAGCTGTGTGCGGCGCGTGCTGCCCATGGCGACTGAATGAGAGAGGCAAACACCGACGATGCGCCGGCGATCGCGGCGCTCGATGCGCGCGTCAACGCGTCGCCGTGGAGTGCTGGAGCGGTGCGCGAGACGCTGCAGCGCGCGCGAGGTTTCGTGCTTTGCATGCCCGATGGCGCGCTGGTCGGTTTCGTGCTGTTCACGGTCGTGGTGGACGAGTGCGAGATCCTCGATATCGCAGTCGATCCGCAGTACCGGCGAGCGGGAAGGGCAGGCCGACTGCTCGATGCGGCGCAGCGTGCGGCGGCCGATCGCGGTGCGACACGGTGCCTGCTCGAGGTGCGCGAGTCCAACGCGTCGGCGCAAGCCTTCTACCATTCCGCAGGCTTCGCCGTGATGGGGCGACGCAGGGACTACTACCGTACGACGACC
>DAOLKH010000301.1:0-3116 GCA_035331685.1 Pseudomonadales bacterium | reverse complement strand
GTGCGCCGCGCCGGCGTGCGAACTCGTATTCCTCGAGTACCAGTACTCCGGCGCCGTCACTGAGCACGAAACCATCGCGATCGCGATCCCACGGGCGGCTCGCCGCCTGCGGATCGTCATTGCGCGTCGACAATGCCCGTGCGGCCGCGAAACCTCCGAGCCCGACCGGCGTGGTCGCCATCTCGGCTCCGCCGACCAACATCACGTCTGCTTCGCCCCACGCGATCAGCCGCGCCCCCAGCCCGATATTGTGCGTACCGGTAGTGCATGCGGTGGTGACGGCAAGGTTCGGGCCACCGAAACCATAGCGAATCGACAGACAGCCAGCGATCATGTTCGTGATCGAACCCGGCACGAAGAACGGCGAGATGCGCCGCGGCCCCGAATCGAGCACGATCTGGTGGCTCTTCTCGATCGAGGCGATACCACCGATCCCCGAGCCGATCGCTGCGCCCATGCGCGACGCAAACGATTCATTCACTTCCAGACCGGAGTCTTCCATCGCCTGCACGGCGGCGGCAAGACCGTAGAGAATGAAGTCATCGAATTTGCGCACGTCCTTCGGCGGGAGGAACGTGCTCGCGTCGAAACCACGGATCGAACCGCCAAACCGGGTGGTGTATGCGGATACATCGAAGTGCTCGATCGGGGCGATACCGCTGCGACCGTTGACGATTCCGTCCCAGGTTGCCGCAACGTTGTTGCCCAGCGGGGTCACGACCCCCATGCCAGTAACGACCACCCGTCGTTTCATCGCCCAGGACTCCGTCTGCGAGCTGCGTTATCGTCACAGGCCGCGGCTGCGCGCGGCCGCTCAACTCCAAAGCTGCCTGTCGGGTGGACAGGCATCGCGAGGCTGCGACCCCGTCCCGGGCCAGACAGCCTCGCGGCAGGATCCAATCTAGAGGTGCCGTTCGATATAGTCGATCGCGTGCTGCACCGTGGTGATGTTCTCGGCATCCTCGTCGGGAATCTCGGTCTCGAATTCCTCTTCGAGTGCCATCACCAGCTCAACGGTATCCAAGGAATCGGCACCGAGATCCTCCACGAAGGAAGCGGAATTCTGGATATCGTCTTCCTTGACTCCGAGCTGCTCCGCGACGATTTTCTTGACGCGTTCTTCGATGCTGCTCATGTCGGTCTGTTGCTCCTGTCTGTGATTGAGAATGCCGCCATGCGCGACGAATCCGTCGCAATTCCTGTCAGCGGCGCGATTCTACCCTGAATCCCGTCAATGGTTGCAACATTGACAGGGAGTGATTTCCTTCAGCACATGTACATCCCGCCGTTGACGTGAATCGTCTCGCCCGTGATGTATCCCGCCGCATCCGATACGAGGAACGCAACCAGTGCTGCAACCTCGTGTGCCTCGCCGAGCCTGCCTACCGGAATCTGCTCCAGAAGCTTCTGGCGTTGCGCCTCCGGAAGTTCACGCGTCATGTCGGTGTCGATGAAACCCGGCGCCACGCAGTTGACCGTGACCGCGCGCGAACCGATCTCGCGTGCAAGCGCGCGCGTGAAACCTTCCACCCCGGCCTTGCTCGCCGCGTAATTCGCCTGCCCTGCGTTGCCCATCGAACCGACGACGGAACTGATGTTCACAATGCGGCCCCAGCGCGCCTTCGTCATCGCCCGCAGCACTGCCTTGCTGAGATGGAAGATCGAACCGAGGTTGGTGTCGATCACGCGCGACCACTCCTCGTCCTTCATGCGCAGCACGATGTTGTCGCACGTGATGCCGGCGTTGTTCACCAGCACCAGTGGCGCACCATGACGTTCGCTGATCGCGGCAATCACCGCCTCCGCCGCATCGGGAACTGCAACGTCGAGCGTCATGCCGCTACCGTTGATTCCGCGTGCTGCAAAACGCTCACTGATCGCATCGACTCCGGCTTGCGTGGTCGCGGTTCCGATCACGGTGTGCCCTGCAGCCCCCAATGCTTCGGCGATCGCTGCACCGATCCCGCGAGAGGCTCCGGTGACCAGACATGTCCTGCTCATGATCCGCCCTCCGCCTTCTTTGTTATTCGGTCGCGCCGCCAGTTGCCAGCGCCTTTTCGAGCTCCTGCGGCTCCTCGGTATAGAGGCACTCGAGCGCTGCGTCGATGCGCTTGCAAAGCCCGCCCAGGACCTTGCCGGGCCCCACCTCGACTACCCGCGTGACACCGGCCTGCGCCATGTAGCGTACCGAGGCCGTCCACTGTACCGGACTGTGGATCTGGCGTTCCAGCAACGTGCGAATCGTCGCGCTGTCGCTTTCGGGGTGCGCGTGCACGTTGTGCACTACCGGAATTTCCGGCACGAGTATCCGCACTTGCGCCATGTCACGCGCGAGCCGCTCGCCCGCAGGTGCCATCAGGCTGGTATGGAAAGGTGCACTGACAGGCAGCGGCATCGCGCGCTTGGCACCACGTGCCTTGCACGCCACGATCGCCCGCTCGACCGCTGCAGCGTGCCCCGCGATCACCACCTGCCCGGGCGCGTTGAAATTCACTGCGGCAACCACCTCGGCGCCGGCAGCCTCGGCACAGGCTTCGGCGATCGGCCCGTCATCGAGCCCGAGCACCGCCGCCATCGCACCCTGCCCGACCGGCACGGCTTCCTGCATGTAGGCGCCCCGGTTGCGCACCAGCCGCACTGCATCGGTGAACGCCAGCGAGCCGGCACACACCAGCGCACTGAACTCGCCGAGGCTATGACCCGCCATGAAGGCCGGTCGCGGGCCACCACGCGCGCACCACACGCGCCACAGCGCCACGCTCGCCGTAAGGATCAGCGGCTGGGTGCGCTCGGTGAGATTGAGTTCCTCCTGCGGCCCGGTCTGCGCCAGTTGCCACAGATCGTAACCCAGGACTTCGGACGCTTCGGCAAAGGTGCCGAGAACCAGTGGCTCCGCATCGGCCATTGCCGCCAGCATCCCGACACGTTGTGAACCCTGTCCCGGGAACACACAGGCGAGAGATCCCGTCATCACAGCCTCCTTTCAATCATGCACAGGCACAAAAGAAGACGGCGAGCACCGGTAACCGGTGCTCGCCGTCGCAAGGCGGAACAGCGCTGCGCCTCAGTCGTCCTTGCCTTCCTTCGAGCCGACGAAGTGGTCGGCCTTGTCCTTG